>CACXDC010000129.1 GCA_902766365.1 uncultured Lachnospiraceae bacterium
CTGTAGGATAATCCGTTCAGTCTTGCTGCAGCATTGATACGTGCGATCCATAACTGTCTGAACTGACGCTTTCTCTCCTTACGTCCTGCATAAGAAGATGTAAGTGCTCTCATTACGGACTGCTTAGATACTCTATACTGTTTGCTTCTGGCTCCTCTGTAGCCCTTTGCAAGCTTTAATACTCTGTTATGTTTTTTCTTGGCATTCATACCGCCTTTAATTCTTGCCATTTCTTATTTCCTCCTTACGGCTGTTATCAGTACCCACCCTTACTTATAAGTAGGGCAGAATCTTCTTCATATTCTTTACATTGGTTGCATCTGTAACTGCAGCTTTTCTTAAGTTTCTCTTTCTCTTAGTCGTCTTCTTGGTTAAGATATGGCTCTTGTAAGCTTTACTTCTTTTTAATTTACCCGTTCCTGTAGCTTTAAAACGCTTTGCAGCAGCACGGCTGGTTTTCATTTTTGGCATAACTGATTCCTCCTGTATTTCAGTGTGATTTCTTACTGACTGCCGGCTTCCGGCATTCATCTATTTTAACTGACGATTACCGCTTCTCAGTTAAAAACATGGTCATACTTCTTCCTTCTACCTTAGGTGCCTTCTCTACTACACTGACATCTGCAAGTGCCTGTGCAAAATCATCCAGAATGTGCTTACTGGATGCCATGTGTGCCATCTCACGTCCTCTGAAACGTAATGTCACCTTAACTCTGTCACCCTTCTGCAAAAACTTCTTGGCTGCATTCACCTTGGTATTCAGGTCGTTGGTATCAATGTTGGGGGAAAGACGAATCTCCTTCACATCAATTACCTTCTGCTTCTTCTTGGCTTCCTTTTCCTTGCGGGCCTGTTCATATCTGAACTTGCCATAATCCACAATCTTACAAACTGGCGGCTTCGCTGTCGGTGCTATCTTCACAAGGTCAACCCCTGCTTCTTCTGCAAGCTGAAGCGCTTCCCTTGATGACATGATGCCAAGCTGCTCACCGTTCTCCCCGATCACACGTACTTCCTTGTCTCTGATCTGTTCGTTAATGAATAATTCGCTAATGGTTTTTCCCTCCTACAAGAAAAAAGTGGATAGCATAACTATCCACTGAACAATCACCTGGCCATACTGTATCTGTCTACAGCTTTCATCTATGGTCTGGAACTTTGTGTACACCTGTCAGCCCATTTGCCACAGGGTGAGAGTGGATACTCTGCTTGTTTATGTGTTCGTCACACGCTTATATACTATAACATCCAGCATTTCAGATGTCAATACCTAATTTTATTTATTACTTGCAGTCTGTACCTCAGCCTCTTTTACCAGCCGGATCTCTCCGTCCGATATGTCAAAATCTGCCATCAGTTCATCATCATCTGCCTGACTGTAGGTAATGGTATAGGTATTCTCTGCCATCACCAGATAGGTAAGCTGCTGGATCGTATTGTCTCCGAGCTGATACGTACTTCTGATCTTGTAGGCAGGCACTTCGTCAAGACTCGTTTCCTCAAAGGAATCGATCTGTATGCTTCCTTCCTGTCCGGACTCTTCAAGCGCATCCTCCATGATCTTCAGATATTCCTTTTCTGTCAGGGAATCTGATACAAAACCATCTCCCGTTCCGTCAAAGGAGCTGTAATAAATATTGGATGAATCAAGCGGTGCCATTTCATGCACATACATGCCTGGTACTTCTTCTGATTCATAATAGCCCTCCGGGATCATCACCGCACAGTAGCTTACATTTTCTCTTCCGTTTCCTGACTGTGCTTCCTTCAGTTCCAGTTCTTTCATTTCTATGTATTCAGAGCTTTCCTCTCCATCCAGAGAAGATGTCACTGTCACAACTTCCTTCTTACAGCCACAGATACCAAACAGCATCAGTGCTGCCATCACACAGATCCCTCTGCGTCCCCATTTTCTGATCTTCATATCACTCTCCACAAATATCTGTTAACACCAACATCTCTATTTAATCACAAATAGTACTTTCGTTCAAGTCATATCTTCATAATTTTGTAACAAAATCGCAACAAAGCAGAAAAGGTAATCTCATATCCGCATGGCCTGACCCTGTCTGTACCCTGGCTGAAACTACCTTTTCTCTTTTACCTTTCACACATTTCCCTTATTTCTATTTCTCTTTAAAAGTAGCGCATGATGTTTCCCTGCAGCCCTTGGCACCACAGCCCTTGATATCCACATGCTCTGCACTGCACCTGTAATTTTCATTGTACATACATTTCACAGCTTCACAGTCTATGCTGATCATTCTGCTCGGATGCTCCAGCGCACTTGTAAAACTGTCCTTCTTTCCGTCTGTAAAGCTTTCGCAGCAGGTAGAGCCCGCATCCTCTGCATGCTCACCACCCACACAGATATCGCCTTTGCAGCAGCAAGTATCCTTATTATAACCGCAATTTGTTACTCCACATTTTAAATCTGCCATACTACCAAACCTCCTGATTCATTTTGCTCATAGTTGCATTTATTAGTATGGCTTTTCTTTCATAAACTATTCAGATCCATATCAGTATTAATGATTTTTTTAAAATCATCTGACGAAAAGCAGTAACATCTGGTCGTTCTGTCACTGGTGTAAACAAACCCGTTTTTCAGGTTCTTCAATGATACTGTTACTTTCAGCACATTTTTCCCTTCCAGCTGCTCCACGGAAAATTCTGTGATCCTGTAACCCATATAAGCTTTTTCATCTAGTGTGAAATAATCTTTTCCTTCCATAACAAGAAGACCGTCTTCAATTACAAGGCAGGCCGGATTTCCCTTCCTGTCGTAAAAGGAAACACCTTCTCCCAGATCCTCGCCATCCCGGAAAACACGTCCGATCCGGATCGCCTCCTCTTCTTCTGCCCTTGCTCCTGCCAGTTCTCCTGTTACCTTATCAAGGACCGTTTCACTGACCATAGAAGCATACATGGTTCCGGACAGCTCTGCATGAACCATAATGCTGGATGAGATCACCGCCGCTACTGCTGCCAGGAAGATCCCCATCAGTGCAAAGGTGACAACAAGTTCTGCCAGGGTGACACCTGAATTATTATTCTTCAGCTTCTTCACTCGTTTCTGCCCCTTCCTCTGCCGTCTCTTCCACTGTGCCATAATAATAGATCACACCGGAAAGTCCGTCCTTCTGTGCCCGGTAAAGTGTGGCATCCATATAAAAGCTGCCGTTTTTTCCGGAAAAGACAAGTTTCTCATCTTCCGAAACTATACTGTCCTTCGTCTGTGAAAGATAAAAAGACTCCACCAGTTTCCGGTTATTTACCTGCATATCCCTGGCATCCATCATCATGTTCTGTGATACCTTCTGTACCTTAAAAAAAGCAGTTACAAAAATCATCAGAAGGGCGAAGGATATGATCACTGTGATCATGGATGTGCCTCTGTCATCCCGTCTAGCTTCTGCTTTCATGTTCCCACCTCCAGCTTTCATAGCCATTCTCTCCTGAAGAGCTAAGATGATAGACATCCGTGATCACACAGGTCTTTCCTTTAACTGTAACTCTTGTTAATACCGTCAGCTTCTCCGGAACGGTATCCTCCCCGCTCTTTGTCCAGTATAAGGTAAGGACCGTGTCTGCAATCTCACCGGCAATACCGGAATTTTCCATTTCAAAAACACGGAATGCATTTTCCCTGTTGTGGATCAGGTCCCCATTTTCATCGTAATAAGGCCAGCTCCCGCTCCTGATCTCATCCCTGACATAATGCCACAGGGAAATCCGTCTGATATTTTCTGCACGGTCCATATCCTCTGACAACTGATCTTCATAACTGTTTTTCTCTGACGTAAGCTGCTTTTCAATCTCCTTAGAAAGACTCACAGCCAGAATCCGGCACTGCTCCTGTGCTGCCGTTCCTGCACTGTTTTTCATCAGTACAGATGCTGTCAGAAAAAGAGATAAGGACAGTGCCATAATGATCGCCATGACGCAGATGACCACGATGGTCGTCACGCCTTCATTTTTTCTGTGCACAGAAGAGCACCTCCTTTCATTCCAGGCCATAATATCCGATCAGATACTCACTGCGGTAATCCTCTCTTCTGTCACAGATATTGACCCTGCCATTTTTATTTTTGGCTGTATAGGTAAATGAATTCTTTCTGTCACTGTACAGAACACTGTAAACGATCCCAGCTTCAGGATCATATTCCAGAGCAATCGCAGCGGAAAGGACCGCCCTGTCAGTCATATAGCCCTCAAATATACCATACAGCATCTCATACTGTCTGCTTTTAATATCTGTTTTCCCTTTATACTCTCCCTGCAGATACTTTTCATAGGTTTCCCTGGTTCCTGTCAGGTAATAGATCCCATCCTGCTTTGCAGGCAGTCCCCTTTCACTTTCATCAGCCGTTGTCCCCTCTGGTGTCACGATCTCACTCAGTAAAACCGGACTGTCCGAAACATCCTTAAGCTCCGGCAGCACTCCCCTGACACTGTAGGCGGTAAGCTGCGCCTGTGCCACGGTAAAGAGAGTCTGTGCATAGCTGTTCTGTCTTTTAAAATCTGCATAGTCCTGATAGGACAGTACTCCTGCGATTCCGAGGGACGCCAGTATCAGCAGTATGGCAAGGCTGACGATCAGCTCTGCCAGTGTAAAGCCATCATTTTTATTCCTCATAATAGGCTACCTTTGCTACCTCTTCCACGGTTGTGATACCTTCCCGTAAGTACTGCATGGCACACTGCTTTAAGGTTCTCATATGATGATGGGTGACTGCATACTCCTTGATCTCTTCAGATGATGCATTCTCCATGATCATTCTTCTGACCTGCCTGTCGATCTGGAGGATCTCATGTACGGCAACCCTGCCACGGTAGCCGGTATAATTGCAGGCCGGACATCCACAGGCCTTTTTTACATAGGGTACCCTCTCCCCAAGGATCCGTTCCTCTTCTTCTGTCAGCTCTGCAGGAACGGCACAATCCCTGCATACCTTTCTCATCAGTCTCTGGGCTACCACGCCGACCATGGAATTGGCGATCAGGTAAGGCTCCATGCCCATATCCTTAAGTCTTACTACAGAAGAAGCTGCATCATTGGTATGCAGTGTAGAAAATACAAGATGTCCAGTCAGTGCTGCACGCACGGAAATAGATGCCGTCTCACTGTCCCTTGTTTCACCCACCATGATAATATCCGGATCCTGACGCAGAAGAGCCCGAAGCCCCTTTTCAAAGGTAAGACCGGCCATGGCATTTACCTGCATCTGATTGACTTTATAGATATTCTTTTCTACCGGATCCTCAATGGTGGAAATATTCACATTCTTTTTGGAAAGCTCCTCCAGCACCATATATAAGGTAGTTGTCTTACCCGATCCTGTAGGTCCTGTCAGATAGATAATGCCGTTTGGGGAATGCAGCATTCTGGAAAACCGTTCATAGTCTTCCTGCAGCATTCCCATAGTATCACTATGATCGATCCTGGCATTTCCCGACAGTAAACGAAGAACTGCCTTTTCACCAAATACGGTAGGGATCACAGAAACACGGATATTCAGATAGCCATCCGGCTGTCTGCTTCTGAAATGACCATCCTGTGGTCTTCTTCTCTCTGCAATATCCAGTTCAGACAGTATCTTGATCCTGGCGATCAGTGAATTATGGACACTGTTCTTCAGCGTCACATATTCTACGATCGTACCATCGATCCTCATCCTGACAAGTGTCTTATCCTCAAAGGGTTCTATGTGGATATCACTGGCTCCCGTACTGTACGCCCTCTGGATCAGGCTGTTCAGGAGGTTGATCACAGGCGTATCGTCATCTCCATCCTCGATCTCCATCTCTTCAATGTCCGGCTGTATATTCTCATTTGCCTTAAGCGCTGCATTCTTCGCGGAAATCTCTGTATAATAATACCGTATTGCCCGTATAAGAGATACTTTTTCACACAGATAGATCATCAGCTCCTGTCCTGTGATCTGCCTGACATCTTCAAGACCATAAAAATTCAACGGATCGTTGACAACTACTTTAAGGCGTCCCCCTTCACTTCCTACAGCAAGGATCCCATATTTTTCTGCAGCCTGTCTCGGGATCCTGCCAACTGCCGCAATATCGACAGAAAGGTTATCTATATCCACTACCTGACAGTCCATCTTGGCTGCCATGGCCTGCAGCATCTGATTTTCTGTAATATATCCCTGTTCGATCAGTACTTCTCCAAGTCGTTTCCCATCACTGTTTTTCTGTACCTCCAGTGCTTTTTTCAGATCTTCCTCTGTCAGATATCCCTGCTCGATCAGTACATCTCCGATTTTTAAATTTTTGCCGGTTATCGTTTCCATATTGTAACCTCCAGCTATCGTTCACACATATAAATTTCCAGTGTCAATGTCAGATTTCCTGTATTTTCTGCCCATTCAACAGCTGCAATGCTGATTGCCGGGTAGTTTTCCGATATATCTGTAAGGAGAGATAACATATCTGCCCTGCTCCCTTCTGCACTCCCAAGAACCCTGACAGCATAAATCCCTGTCTGGCCCCCGGTCTTTTCCGTCTCCTCCCCGGCTATTTCTGTTGCTGCCTTTTCTGAGTACTGGTACCATTTCAGATCACTTTTCGTATCCGGCATGGTCACCGTCAGATTCTTTATCTGCATCCTGTGATTTAAAAGAAGTGTCGTTACCATCTTCTCAGCATCCTGGCTCTGCAGGTTCTGATAATATCTCTTCAGGGTTTCCTCTAGCTGTTCCCCGACCTCCTCTTCTGTCTTTCCTGCATCTTCAGCCAGTGATGCCCCAAGATCCATTACCACTTCCTGATCCTTTGCTGCTGTGATCTGTCTTTTCAGATCACTGTTTTTTTCTGCAAGAGGACGCAGAACCAGAAAAACAATCAGAAGAAGGAGCAGGACTGCTGTCAGGCAAGAAAGAAGCTTTTTATCACTTTCTGTTACTGTCATATTCATGTTTTCCCTCCTTATCTTCCTGCACCTTCTGTCAGGCAGCAGACCACATGGATCGTATAATTTTCTGTGCTATCTGCATAGGTATAACCACTGTACTCTACCGATTCAAAAATATCCTTTTCCTGTAATGCCGCTATAAAACTGTTGATCTGTCTTGGATCTGCTGCTGTAGCATTCATCCCGATCACACCACTGTCCCGGTTAAAGTTTTTCAGTTCCACCGTGATCCCATTTCCTGCACTGCCCGTGATCTCTTTCCATATGGAAGCATCAAAGGTCGGATAACTCATCAGCTTCTCCCAGGTTTCCTGTGCATCCCTGATCCTCGCTTTCATTGTCTCCACTTTCGTCATAGACAGTTCGTAGCTTGCTTTTTTTCCTGTAAGGTCTTCATCCCCCATTGTTTCCTGTATCTGATACAGCTTCTCCAGATTTCTGTAGTAGCTGCTGCCAAGCCCGGCTGCCGCTGCAAGAGAAATCACCAGTACACAGAGAGATGGCAGACAAAGCATAAATCTCTCATGCTGCTTTTTTCTTTTCTTCTGCTCTCTTTTGATCTGCGCCAAAAAGGAAGTACCTTTTTCCTCCTGCAGAAGGATTCCTGCCGGATAGATAAAATCCGGTTTCTTCTTTACTGACCGTAAAAGGCATACCACCTTATCTGCGCGGTAGCAGTCAAACGCAGGATTTTCTCTTTTCAGTGCCATCGTTCCCTGCCCGCAGATATAAAATTTTTCAAGGGAATCCTGTATCTTCTGAGCAGATGCAAACTGTGACATTTTCCCCTGGATCGCTGTCAGCTCTTCTGCCAGTCCTTCCTCTGTTTCCGTCCGGAAAAGCCTGTTTTTCTGAGAATAGAAATAAACACCTCTGTCGAAAAGATAGCTTCCGGTCTCCTGGCCGTCCAGTACCTGGACAAGGCAGGTCTGTTTCTGTATCTCCGGAGAATGAGAAAACTGACAGACAAGGCTTCCTGTTTCCGAATCGATGGAAACCAGTCCTATTCCGGCTTTTCTGAACAGTTCCAGATAGGAGAGCAGATACTCCTTACTGACAGCCGCTGCCAGGATCTTCTGCATGCCCTTCTTTCCCTTTTTCTCCAGTACATAATAGGAATACAGAGTATCTTCTTTTTTATTTTCAGCAAATTCCCTTGCGATCAGCTTCCGTATCTCTCTGTCTGCAAGCCTTGGGAACTCCATCACTTTATGATTAAACTGACTGCTTCCGATCACCAGTGCCACATCCCTCGACGGGATCTTATTTCTGGAAAAGAAGTTTTTGATAAAAGGAAGAAACGCCTCTTCATCTGTAATGATCCCATTAATGATACTGCCACCCGGTGCTTCTTCCTGCCATACCCTGCGGACTGTGATCCGATTTCTCTTTTTCTTTGCTTCTACTGCCTGGACAAGCTGATTTGACAAATACAGAATGGTTGCCATACTTTCACCCCTTTTCCGATCAATAATATACACTGGTACCGATCGCTGAATAAGAATCGTAGATCGGCATCATCACTGCGATCATGATAAACCCAATGATCACAGCCATACATATGATAAGTGTCGGCTCCAGATAACTGATCAGCCGTCCTGTGGCCATCTCTGACTCATAGTCGAAGGAATCTGCCAGTGAATCCAGCATGACCGCCATATCACCACTTTCTTCTCCTACACGGATCACTGATGACAGCTTTTTCCTGAATCCATCGATATAGTCTACCGCTTCACTGAGACTGTGTCCCTCCTTCAGAAGGCTGATCACCTCATCAAACTGTCCTTCTATATAGGTATTTCCAACCGTCCTTCTTGCGATCTGCATGGCATTCACAATCGGAATCCCTGAACGGTACAATGAGCTTAAAGATCTTGCAAATCTTGCCGTATAGATCACCGACAGGAGTTTGCCTGTGACCGGCAGCTTCAGCTTCCATTCATCCTTTTTTCTTCTGACTGCCGGCATTCTGGAAAGCAGGATCCCAAGCAGTACCAGGATGATCAGCGTGACAAACAGGCCTATGCCATGTGTGCCGATAAAGCTGCTGATTCCAAACAGGATCCTTGTCGGCAATGGCAGAGTCGTCATCGTATCAAACAGATCCGAAAGCTGCGGCAGGATAAAGCTCATAATGAAGATCACCATCAGTACAGACATGACCGCCAGTATTTTGGGGTAGGTGGTAGCCCCTTTGATCCTGGTATTCAGATGATGTTCCTTTTCATAATGCAGAGAAAGTCTCATCGCAGTACTGCCCAGGTTTCCTCCGTTCTCTGCGGCCCGGTACATATGGATCATCAGTACTGGAAATGCTCCCTTCTGCTGTTCCATGGCATCTGACAGAGCCTCCCCCTGTCTGACAGCCTTCAGCACGCCTGTCAGGATCTCTCTGTCTTTTTTCTTCCTGGTTTCCTCCTGGGAAAGTATCGTCAGACAGCGTACCAGTGGTACACCGGCTCCAAGCATATCAGAGAGTTCTCTGTTAAATTCAGAAAGCATCAGAGGGGAGAGCTGATGATGGGTCCTGCTTTCCTGAATATCCCTTGCATCGATCAGATATTTTCCTTCTTCCTTCAGCTTCTGATACAGTTCCTCTTCACTTGAGGCTGACATCTCTCCGGTAACTGCACGTCCTTTTTTATTTCTTGCTTCATAATAATACTTTGCCATCCGGACCCCCGTTTCTTCCGGCAAATCCTCTCTTTGCCCTGATTAAACCACAATAGCGGTGCCAGTGACACCGCTAATCATCATCTTATCCTACTGTATAACTGTCCACATACCGTCTTTCAGGGTAACGGTAATGTTTCCATACTGCACAACAATTCCGTTGATGGTATAATACCCGTGATTGGAAGATGCTCCTTCTTCAGACAGACTGTCACTTTCAAAAGATACATCCAGAATCTGTGCATCCTCCGCATCTGCCATTCTGAGGATCCGTTCCTTATCATAATCGGACAGGCTGTGATCTGCACCGGCCATGGTTCCATCCCATACCGCATATTTCTCCGACTCGATCGCCTGTGCTGACATATACACACTCCGTGCACTTAATATGTACTGCTTGCCCTTGGCTTCATCAATCCATCCAAGAAGGCTTGGCACAAGTATTGCCGCCAGAAGCGTCAGTATGACCATCACTACGATCAGCTCTACCAGGGTAAAGCCTCTGTTATCTGCAGCATCTGTTCTGTATGCTGCACGATTACTTTCCTTAATGTTCATTTTAATTCCCCCATTAAGTATTATTTTATCGTGGTTTTACTCCTGCGTCAATTGTTAATGCGTAGAGATTGAACCAGTATCGCTCGATCATGGCACTGCCTTCTTCCCTGACTGAGATCCCCTCTTCCTGCCATTTTGCCACGATTTCATCTCTTGCATTTCCACTTCCAAGGAAATATACCCTTCTGCCATCCTTCAGAAGATCCTTAAGCTGGCTGATCCCGGCTTCATCCGTAAACTCTCCTTCCGCAAGGTCATGCACCTCCGGAAAAAGCTCTCTTACCAGTTCTTCCGACCTTTCATACCAGAGATAGGAATCTGTCCCTTCATAATAAGCCATGACTGCCTGAAGCTGTCCGAAATTGAAGACCGTGATGGCATCCTCGTCAGTAAGCTCTGAAAGCAGGCTCTGTGCCTCCTTCATCTGCTTTTGCTTCCACATTTCATTCCCGTAAAATGCCCTGAAATCACGGATCCCCACAATCACCAGAAGAAGCAGAATCGCAATCTTTGCATTTACCGTCTTCGTTCCATTTTTCTCCCTGTCTGTCAGGCAATCCTCTGAACTGCAGTTTCTGTTTCCCAGAAACACTGCCAGCGACAGCCACATACATGGCATGGCCGGGATCATATAACGGTATACGAAAACAGGCTTTATAAGGATAGATGCCAGAAAACCAAAGATTATGATCCCTGCAAGAGGCATCAGACAGCCAATGGAAAAAATAAGTCTGTCCATGTCCTGTGCTGCCCCTTTTACGGAAAACAGCGGTCTTCCCTGTTTTTCCCGGGAAAGCAGTCGTGAAATAACAAAAAGAACTTCTCCTGCAAATAAAAGGAACAGCACCACTGCTGTCACAGCACTGAGTTTCCCTGAAGAAAAGGCCGGTGCAAACAGAAATTTCACGCATCCTCCAAGTGTCCGCAGGGAAACCGGCTGGATCCAGTAGCTCTCTTTTACCTGACCGACCTGCCTGGTAACTGCCGTAAGGAGCCAGGGCAGATAACAGATGATGCAGACCACTGCACTGATGAGAAAGCTTCTCAGTTCCTTTTTTTTCTTTTTCAGGAGCAATATGATCAGAACATACAGATAGACCATGCAGACTGCCACGCAGGCAAAATAATGAGTATAACAGGCGCACAGCGCAGAGCCCGTCAGAAGGATCCAGTTCTTTCGTCTCCCCTCAGTCAGAACGCCCCATGCTTCTGTCATAGCCACTGTGACAAACAGTGCTGCGTAACCGTACATTCTGATCTCAACCGTGTATTCCGAAAGGCCCGGCATGGACATGGTCAGAAAAAAGAACAGTCCGGCGCTCAGTGGGCCAAAATATTTTTTCACAGGAAATACTGCAAGCAGCAGCATACAAAGAAAGGGCAGCCAGGAAACCAGCTTGGCAACTGTCACCTGCATGGCCACTGTATTTTCCGGTACTGCTGTGAGGAACAGCTTCAGGATCAGATAATACAGTGGGGGATGTACATCCCTTGCAGTTATGGAGATCAGTTCCCCTGCCGGCTTTCTGACAAGCCCCAAAGAAAACACTTCATCATACCAGATATCACTGCCAGAGCAAAGAAAAGCAGAGCATATCAGCATACCTGCGCCAAGCAGAAAAAACAGGATTCCCGCAAGTTCCTTTTTGCTTTGCTTTTCTTTCATATAAACAGCTCCTTAAAAATTACTTTTTCTCTTCTACTACTTCTTCTTTACGGATTGCTTTGGTTCTGATCTCCTCTGTGATCTGGGCGATAAACTCATCCAGAGGCTTCACACCTTCATCCCCGGCAAAACGGCTTCTGACAGATACGGTTCCGTCTGCCTCTTCCTGCTGTCCGACAACAAGCATATAAGGCAGTCTGTCCATTCTTGCCTCACGGATCTTGAAGCCGATCTTTTCGGAACGGTTATCCACTGTAACATCAACGTCTGCCTTTGCCAGTGCCTTACGAACCTCTTCTGCATAGTCAGCATACTTCTCGGAGATTGGAAGAACACGAACCTGTTCCGGGCACAGCCATGTAGGGAACTTGCCTGCATACTTCTCGATCAGCCATGCCAGTGTTCTTTCGTAGCATCCCATGGAAGTTCTGTGAATGATATAAGGACGCTTCTTTTCACCATTCTGATCTACATAATACATATCAAAATTCTCAGCGATTGCACAGTCAAGCTGGATGGTGATCATGGTATCTTCCTTGCCGTATACGTTCTTGGCCTGGATATCGATCTTCGGTCCGTAGAAAGCAGCCTCTCCATCAGCCTCTACGAAAGGCACCTGCTTCTCTTCCAGCAGCTTACGCAGTACCTCCTGTGTGGACTCCCAGTAATGCTCATCTCCCAGATATTTCTTCTTATTGGCCGGATCCCATTTGGAAAGACGGAAGGTTACATCCTTTTCAAGTCCAAGCACTGACAGAACATAATAAGCCAGATTGAAGCAGTTGGATAATTCTTCCTCTGTCTGGTCAGGACGGATCACATTGTGTGCTTCTGTGATCGTAAACTGACGTACCCTGGTAAGTCCGTGCATTTCACCGGAATCCTCAGAACGGAACAGTGTGGATGTCTCACTCATACGGTAAGGCAGATCCCTGTAGGATTTCTGTGTGTTCTTATATACATAATACTGGAACGGGCAGGTCATGGGACGAAGGGCAAATACTTCCTTGTCCGTTTCTTCATCTCCAAGAACAAACATGCCATCCTTGTAATGATCCCAGTGTCCGGAGATCTTGTAAAGGTCGCTCTTTGCCATCAGTGGAGTTCTTGTTCTGAC
>CACXDC010000130.1 GCA_902766365.1 uncultured Lachnospiraceae bacterium
AGACAGGATACCAGGAAGAAATTTTTCCTGTTCTGTTCCTGTAATCGCCCCTCCCATAAGCACCATCCCCGCTATGGAAAGTGTCAGTCCGATTATCTGCCCGGCTGTCAGCTTTTCCTTCAGGATGATCCATGCCATAACAGAACCAAGCGCTGGAAAAAGAGCTGATATCATTGCCGTGTTTCCAGCTCCCAGATACCGGATAGAAAATACGTAGCCTGTCATTCCAATGGGTCCTCCAAATAATGCACCAAGGATTACAAATCTCCCTTCCCTGGTAAGCAGCGCCTCTTTTATTTTTTTCAGCTGTTTTTTCCCGGCCATAAAAAGCAGTAAATAAACAGCAGAACAGATATCATGTAAAAAAGTGACAAGAAGTGGCAAAAATGGCAGCAGCCGCTCCGCAATTCCCGGCTTTTCCCCTTCCAGAAACAAATTCAGAATTACCGTATCCAGTGCCCAGAAAATCCCTGCACAGATCCCAATAAGAATCTTCATATCAGCAACATCCTTTCTAGCCTACACTTTAAAAGATGTTATCTCCTCTTACAATTAAATTTCCAACCCTTTTGTTTACTTTCCGACCTTTCTTTCCCAATTCCTCCCCTTTCTTCCCATATCCTCTTTCCCGATACTGTCATTCTATGGTATAATACCTTCTGTTATGGTATCACGCTACAGTGACCAGACAGATTATAAACTATGGGAGGAATTCATTATGTGGTCAAGAGCCGACCTCAAATCACGTGCCAAAGAAATTTTAAAAGTAAACTACTGGAAAACAGTCCTGGTTTCCCTGATCTTCATGTTTGTCAGCGGAAGCGGATCCTCTTCCAGTGCTTCTTCATCCAGCAGTAGCAGTTCCACAGACTTCTCTGATCTGCAGGATACTCTTTCATCACCGGAAAACCTGCGGGCGCTTCTGATCGGACTGTCTATTGCCCTCGTTGCTATATTCATTGTATGGATCATTGCTTCACTACTGAAAGTTTTTGTTTTTAATCCCCTTCTGGTAGGCTGCCAGCGTTATTTTATCCGCTGTGGCAAGCAGCCGACCTCTCTCAATGATGTGGGCTTTGTATTCAGTTCTTCTTATTTAAATGTAGTAAAGATCATGTTTTTCAAAGATCTTTTTACCGCCCTGTGGAGCCTGCTCTTTATTATCCCTGGTATCATTAAAGGATATGAATACCGCATGATCCCTTATCTGCTTGCAGAAGATCCCACGATCAGTAAGGATGATGCTTTTGCTACTACCAAGCAGATGATGGACGGGGATAAATGGAACACCTTCGTACTGGATCTTTCTTTCATCGGCTGGGCTCTTCTGGGTGCCCTTACCTGCTGCATCCTGAATATCTTCTATGTAGCACCTTATCAGAACCTGACCAATGCACAGCTTTTTGATGCACTGAAAAATAAGATTTCCGGCAATCCTTACTCAGGGCAAACCGCTTATTATACTGATTCTAACGCACAGACCTCCTGGCAGGATCCTTCCCAGAACCCTTATCAGGATCAGAACCAGAATCCTTATCTGTAAGCTGTTCCGGCCTGATATTATCTGTCAGAAAACATGATCAGTATGAATTAACAATGTAAAACCTGTAACAAAAAATCCCCCTTTGCCAGTGTACTGACCTCCAGTCGTCAGATTTTGTTCTGACTTTGAGAGGGCACCTCACAGCAGGTAAAGGGGGATTCCTTATTTCACTTTTATACGATCACTTTTTATCTTTTTTCCTGTCTTCTTTTTCGCATGTCAGCTCTTCTGCTTTTTCCGGCGGTTCATGATTTCTCCTGTTAACATCCTCCCTAAGCAGTGCATAGCCTGTAGACAGCAGTGGGATAAAGATCAGCATACCCACGATTCCCATAAGGCTTCCACCAATGGTAACCGCTACCAGCACCCAGATAGACGGCAGGCCTACGGAATTTCCCACCACATGGGGATAGATCAGGTTTCCTTCGATCTGCTGCAGGATCAGGAACAGTATCACAAATGCCACTGCCTTCATCGGGCTGTCAACAAGAATCAGGAACGCCCCGATCACACAGCCAAGAAAGGCTCCCACAATAGGGATCAGTGCCGTAAAGGCGATCAGTACACCGATCATCAGGGCAAAGGGGAACCGGAAGATTGTCATGGTCACCACAAACATCGTTCCAAGGATCACTGCTTCCAGACACTGTCCTGTGATAAAATTGCTGAAGTTCTGGTTCAGAAGGACTGCAACCTTTCTGACACTATGGTATACCTTAGGCTTCGTATAAGCCCGGAGGATCCTTTCTGCCTGGTCTCCCAGCTTTTCCTTCTGGCTTAAAATATACAGGGAAAAGATCAGCGCAATAAAGAAATTCACCGTACCACTGACAATACTTCCTGCCACAGAAAACGTAGTGGATGCCAGACTCCCCATTCCATTTTTCAGAAAGCCTCCCACTGTCTTGAGCATGGAATCCCAGTTCACTGCCGGAATTTCCAGCGACTGCAGCTGTTTCTCAAGTTCAGCATTATTGGCAAAAAAACGTTCTGAAGCTGCTACCAGATTATCCCAGAATACCGGGATTTCCTGTGCCAGTACCTTTCCTGTTGCTATAAGCTGCGGGATCACGGTCCCTGTCACCACAGCGATCACCAGGATCACAGAAAGCAGGGACAGCGTCAGGCATACCGGTCTTTTTCTTTTCTCATATTTCTTCTGCTTTCCCGGATCCGCATACTGCTTCCGGAACAGCTTTTTTTCATAAAATCTCATGGGAAGATTCAGGATAAATGCCATAGCACCGCCCGTGATAAATGGTGACAACATCTGTAGAAACAGCTTCAGTGCAGAAACAAGCAGATCGAACTTGATCAGCACAAGCACCACGATTCCGGCAAAAAGGATCAGTCCTCTGATTCTCTTCCTATTTCCCTTTCCAAGATCCATTTACATTTCCTCCAGTAACTGCAGCAGATACTCCCATACTCTCTTTACGGAAGAAATACTCAGTTCTTCTTCTGTTGTGTGGATATTCTTCATATCAGGTCCCATGGAGATACAGTCAAGTCCCCTGATCTTTCCGGCAAAGAAGCCAAGTTCAAGCCCTGCATGGATCGCCATGACCTCCGGCTTTCTGCCATACATTTTTTCATAAACCTCTGACATCTTACGGCAAAGCGGTGAATCCTCCCGGTAAGCAAAGCCCGGATAATTTCCGGTGATCTCCATTTCCACTCCGGCTAACTGTGCCAGCGCAGAAAGTCTGTCAAACAGTCCCTGCTTTGCGCTGTCAAGGGAGCTTCTGACAGAAATCCCCACATGGAACTGTCCTTCCCTCAGGGAGATCATTCCCGGGTTCAGGGAGGTCTCCACAAGTCCCTTCATGGAGCTGCTCATAGCCTGCACACCATAAGGCAGCATACAGATCAGACTGTTCAGACGCCTGCTGTCCTCTTCTGTCAGTGCCTCTTTTTCTTCTGTTCCAGTCACTTCTGCCGAAAGCTTCACACCAGGATCCTTTTTACTGTATTCTGCTGCGAGACCCTCTCCCAGTTTTTCTATGGTCGTTTTCAGGATCTCCGTCTCTTTTTCTCCATTTCCTTCATATTCTGTGATCAGGAAGCCTGCTTCTGCCTGTCTTGGAATGGCATTATCTGCCAGTCCCCCGTTGATATCACAAAGGGCAACGGAAAGTCCGGCTTCTTCCAGTTCCTTCATGGCTCTTCCTAGGATACAGATCGCATTTCCTCTTTCCTTGTCGATCTCTGCACCGGAATGACCTCCAAGAAGTCCATATGCAGTCACTCTGCATGCGATTCCCTTCTGCATGACCGGTGTCAGGGAAGCGTTATAATTCACTCTGGCTCCGCCTGCACAGCCTGCCAGGAAAATTCCTTCCTCCTCTGAGTCCAGGTTGATCAGGGTTTTCGACTGACAGTCAGACAGATCGATCCCTCTTGCGCCGTCCATACCGGTCTCTTCCTCAGCTGTGATCACCAGTTCAATTTTCGGATGCTTGTAATTTCCAGCCATCAGTGCCAGTCCATAAGCTACCGCGATTCCGTCATCTCCGCCAAGGCTGGTTCCTTCCGCATAGACACGGTCGCCATCCACCTGGATCCTTAGCCCTTCTGTCTTCATATCAATATCACAGTCCGGCTTCTTTACGGCTACCATATCCATATGCCCCTGGATCATTACAGGTGCATGATCCTCATAGCCTTCTGAAGCTTCCTTCACCATGATCACATTTCCATGTTCATCTCTGCGGTATCCAAGCTGATGTTCCTCTGCAAAGGAAACCAGATAATCACCGATCTGCTGCAGATTACCCGATCCGTGTGGGATCCTGCAGATCTCCTCAAAATAGTAAAAT
>CACXDC010000131.1 GCA_902766365.1 uncultured Lachnospiraceae bacterium
ACGAATGCCTTCTTAAATGAGAATCCGGATAACTCTGTAATGATGATCCATGATGGGATTGATAACTTGATTTGTGCTGATATCCGTCTGGATCAGGATGATGACGCTCAGGAAATCTTTGAGAGAATCAATTCAACCGGAATCACCCTGGGACTTCCGGATCTGATTAGGAATTATGTATTAATGACTGACGACGACCAGGAAAGACTCTATGAAGATTACTGGCTTATTACTCAAGAATTGCTTTCAAAAGACCGCCTTGAAAGTTACTTCTTGGATTACCTGAATATGAAGTTGGATGGCTTTACTAAAGAGAGTAACGCCTATGCTGACTTTAAGCAGATATACAGGGATGGCAGATATACCAATGAATCAATGCTTCAGGAAATCCTTCATTATGCGAAGCAGTACCATACATTCTATTATGGTGATAACAAGCTGAACGAAGAAATCAATACTGCGCTTTCCGGTCTCAGAAAATTGAACCAAACGACAGTTTACCTTTTCCTGTTCCATATCTTTGATGATTTTGAGGCAGGGGTCATAGATCAGAAAGAGTTAGGGAAGATTCTGAACCTGTTGTTGAGCTATAGCGTTCGCCGTTTGATCTGTGAGATAGGTTCGAATTCCTTGCGCGGATTATATAAGACACTTTATAGCCGTGTTTTTAATCGCACGGAAAACAAGGATCATTATTATGATGCTATTGTATCATTCCTTCTTCAGCTCACATCTAAAGACGCGATTCCAAATGATGCTGACTTTGTAATAGCTTTGAAGGAAAGGAATCTTTACAGAAAGAATGCTCTATGTAAGTATCTTCTGGCCACTATCGAAAATCAGGGTAAAGAGCGTGTTATTACAGATAATCTGACAATTGAGCATATCATGCCACAGAATAAGAATCTCTCGACTGCCTGGCAGAAAATGCTGGGAGAGGAATGGGAAACTGTACGTGACAGATATCTACATACCCTTGGAAACCTCACCCTGACAGGGTATAACAGTGAGCTTGGGGACAAACCATTTCCTGAAAAGAAAGAATTATTGGCTGATACCGTTACACATATCGTTGTATTGTACAGCGATGTAAAAGACAAGGAACAGTGGAACGCCACGGCCATTGAGAATAGAGCGAGCAGATTGGCTTCTGAGATCATACGGCTGTTCCCTGTTGAAGCACCAGAAAACAAGATTGAGTTTAAGGATCCAAGATACTCGCTGTATACGGTGGCAGATCCTCATGCTGCAACATACAAGCATGTAAATTATTATGAGCTGTTGGGTGAAAGAGTAAACGTTGATAGTTTTGCTGTCATGGTAAGGTCTGTTGCTGAAAAGCTGTATGATTTGGATAGCAGCATCATTGAACAAATGGCAAGTACACTGGAAGTATTCCCGACATGGCTTAATCCTGTATTTGCATATGATGCAACGGCTGTACGAAACCCGGTTAAGTTAAAGAAGGACGCAGATATTTATATCAGCACTGGTTATTCTGCCTATGATTGCATTTGCTTCATCAGGGCGTTGCTTAAAAAATATGATTTGGATCTGGAAGAAGATTTCGTCTATAGCGCAAGACCGACGGGAGGAAAGGATAACGAGCTGGATCGCAATGAGGCGGAAAAAGCATGGTGCGAAAGAATGAAGGAGAAGTCTTTGATAGGCTTCGACCCAAAGAACAGTAGCGGAAAGCTTGTACGTTTCACCACGCCTTATCTGGATTCGATCATTCCAGAATCAACTGGGAAACTGAGCCCATGGAAGACGCCGAACTTCTATTTTTATGAGATCGCAAATCAGAAGGGCGAAATGTTTGTTCAACTGTACTTCTATTGCAAGAACCTGAGTGATGAGATGAAAGAGGCTTTTCTGCATCTGGCGAATATCCTTGATCTTGGTGAGCTGTCGAAGGGATATAAGCTGTATTTCAAGACATCGAAATATCAGAATACCGATGACGATACTGCGGACGGAATAGCAAGGCAGCTGGATATTATGTTTACGGAAATACAGGATTTTGAAAAAAGTGTTGCCGACAAATGGAGCAATTAAACAGGTGATTGTATGCAGGACAGATACGCTGGAGATATCGGTGATTATGGGAAAATAGGATTATTAAAAGCGCTCTATTCGCAGGGGCTGTCTATTGCTGTGAACTGGTATCTTGTAGAGGTCATGGATAATGAAAAGAAAGCAGATGGAACATTTAAGCAGGAAGACGGGAAATATCTTATTTCTGACAAATTGAAGTTGTGTGATCCGACTCTGGCTGAAATACTTACCGGTATAGCGCAAAGCAATAGACGATCTGTAAAAGCGTTG
>CACXDC010000132.1 GCA_902766365.1 uncultured Lachnospiraceae bacterium
AAAACCGAGAAACTCATCCGGGTTGGTGATCAGATAAGAAGAAACATCGATCAGTCTGATCTTATTATTTAATTCATACATATGCTTGGTGCTTTTATCCAGATATACAATATTTCCAGATACAGACTGTACTTCACTATTTACTTTGTCAAGAAGCTGTTTTGTTTTGCCTTTTCCCTTTTTTCCTACAATTAACTGAACCATCGGTAAACCCTCCTGTAGTATGATTTGGTACTGCTTCTGGCAGTGCCTTCAAGAAATAACCCTGTTTTTATTATAAGATAGAAAGTACTAAATGACAACCGTTATTTGTTAATTCCGGTAAGCAGGCTGCTCATCTCATCATACAGATCTTCCCTGCTTTCAGCTCTCATGATCACAGAAATATAAGGATTTCCGGATGTATCTCTTGACACAAGCACAAGACAGTGACCGGCTGCATTGGTTGTTCCTGTCTTTCCTCCAAGCACTGTAATCCCGGAAGGTGCATCTGCATTTCCCTGCAGATAATAATTGGTACTGTTAACAGACAGATCCTTGGCGTTTCCGTTCTTGTCATAGTATACTGTCTGATATTCTTTCATGTGTATGATCTCATTGAACCGGTCATACTGGATCGCCGCATTGGTGATCAGATACATGTCATATACTGTTGTATAATGATCGTTATCAGAAAGTCCGTGGGGATTTACAAAATGAGAATTGGTTGCCCCGATCTCCAGTGCTTCCTGATTCATCATGTCTGCAAATGCTTCTACCGATCCGGCAATCCCTTCTGCGATCATAATGGCTGCATCATTGGCTGAATTGATCAGAAGTACATGAAGTGCCTGATCCAGGGTCATCTGATCCCCTTCCTTCAGTCCACAGGTCTGTGCTCCGGATTCCAGATTTCTGACATTGGCAGATGCTGTCAGTGTGGTATCCATGGAACCGTATTTCAGCGCTACCAGTGCTGTCATGATCTTGGTCAGACTGGCCGGGTACAGTTTTTCATATACGTTCTTGGCATATAGGGTATTTCTGCCATTCACATCGAACAACCCGGCACCATCAGCCTTGGAAGTATCTATTCCCGGAATGGATATATCTGAGGATACTACACAGAGATCGGAAGCAAATGGCTCTGCACTTAAATTTTTTTCTTCAATGTTAACAAGACGCAGACTGCTGACATCCGAATTGATAGTATATGCCATATCATATCTGCTTTGTCCACAGCCTGTCAGCAAAAGCATCATACAGAAGCAAAGAACTGATACGCTGCGCTTTATCTGCATTTTCTGCTTATTTGTAATTTTCACGCCACTCCATATCTCCTCTGTCCAGGGACTTGATCAAAAGCTCAGCGGTGGCAAGATTGGTTGCCAGCGGAATATTATATACGTCACAGAATTTGACTACATTGTTTACATCTGGTTCATGATGCTTCTGTGTCAGTGGATCTCTCAGGAAAATAACAAGATCAAGCTGGTTATGTTCGATCTGTGCACAGAGCTGCTGTTCCCCGCCAAGATGCCCTGCCAGATATTTATGGATCGTCAGATTGGTTACTTCCTCCACCAGACGTCCGGTTGTTCCAGTAGCATAGAGTTCGTTTTTGCTCAATATGCCCCGATAGGCAATGCAGAAATTCTGCATCAGCTTCTTTTTGGCATCATGGGCAATTAATGCAATATTCATAAGTAATTTGCCCTTCCCTTCTCACAGATTTTCTCTTTCAGTATACACTATTTCTGTTTACATTGTAACCCCACATTTAAAACTAATCCAATTCCGATAAAGGAGCTGATCAGCGATGTCAGACCATAGCTGACAAATGGCAGAGGAAGACCGGTATTTGGCAGCAGATAAGTAACTACGCCTATATTGATGAAGCTCTGGAAACCGATCATGGCACCGATCCCGGTAGCGATCACTGCCCCGGCCGTATCCTTAGCCTTTCTTGCTACCGCAAAACATTCAAGACTGATCAGGAGAAGCAGGATCACAACTGCAGAAGAACCAATAAAGCCAAACTCTTCCCCGATGACCGCATAGATAAAATCCGTTTCCTGTTCAGAAATAAAGTTTGCATTTTTTACAGAACTGATCTGGTTTGTCTTATAGCCTTTTCCGGTAAGCTGTCCGGACCCGATAGCCATTACGGAATATTCCTGCTGATAGCCAAGAGTATTGGCATATTCTTCTTTATTAAAGAAAGCAATGATACGATTGCCCTGATACGTGGTATCCCCACTGAATATCTTCTGATCCGGCTGCAGGATCAGAAAAATCAGGATCACGGCAGCCGGAATGGCTAAGGCCAGAACACCGGCGACCAGCTTCCAGCTGATCCCTGCCACAAACATGATGGATGCGAAAATAAGGCAGAACACAATGGTCGTGGAGAGATCCGGCTGTGAAACGATAAGAAATGCCAGGATACCGAATAAAATGACCGACAGCACAATATACTTTACTGTATTCAGCCTTTCCCTGTTCTTCCTCAGGAACTCGGCAAAGAACAGGATCATGAATATTTTGGCGATCTCGGACGGCTGGAACCGGAAACCACCGATGTCCAGCCATCTCTGTGCGCCGCCGCCTTCATCTCCGATGAAGATGACAAGAGCGAGCAATACTACGTTTGCTGCATAAATGAGCCAGTAGAGCTTCAGTATGATCGAATAGTCAAACAGTGACAGTGCGATCATGATAGCCACACCCGCCGCAAATCCGCCAATCTGTCTTGACTGCAGACTTTCCTGTGCACTTCCTACGGCAATGATCCCGATCACCGATATGGCAAGCACAAGAAATATCAGTTTGAAATTATAATTCCGTAATTTATACTGTCTCAGCATATAAGTAAATCCTTACCTCTTCTATCATTTGCTGTGCAGATCCAGAATCGGAATATTGGCATACAGTGTCGGCATTTTGCCATCATGCCCTTTCACACCTGTTTTGCTGATCTGGATCTCCATGGATTTTGTATCTATCTGCATATATTTTGATATGACTTTTGCAATATCTGTTTTTATCATTTCCATCATTTCCGGTGAGCAGTTTACTCTGTCGGAGATCAGAAGGATCTTAAGTCTGTCTTTTGCAATCTCTCTGGATTTTTTTCGTGAAAAAAAATGTTTGAATCCCATATCAGTCACCTCCTAGTTCTTCCGAAATATTCCTGACACTCTGGTCCAGAAGGAAAAGCTTTTTTCAAATTCAAGAAAAGGCGTTTCCCTGCCGGTTACCCTGTAGCATATGTTCTGATATGCTCTTCCTGCCAGTGTATTATTTCCAACCAGTGGTTCTCCCTGATTTGTGGCGATCACCACATTTTCATCGTCCGGTACGATACCGATCAGTGGAACCGAAAGAATATCGATCACGTCGGATGCACTCATCATTTCTCCACGCTTTACCATATCCGGGCGCAGTCTGTTGATCACAAGATCGATCTGTTTGAAATCATTGGCTTCCAGAAGGCCTATGATACGGTCTGCATCGCGGATCGCAGATACCTCAGGTGTTGTTACCACAAGCGCCCTGTCAGCTCCGGCAATGGCATTCTTGAATCCCTGCTCAATCCCTGCCGGACAGTCCAGGATAATATAATCGAACTGTTCCCGGAGTTGATTGATCATGCGGACCATCTGTTCCGGTGTTACCGCTGTTTTATCTTTTGTCTGGGCCGATGGCATCAGATAGAGGCTTGGATGTCGTTTATCCTTGATCAGTGCCTGCTTGATACGGCATTTATTTTCTACAACATCCACAAGATTGTAGACAATCCGGTTTTCCAGTCCCATGACTACATCCAGATTGCGCAGTCCGATATCGGTATCGATCAGGACCACCCTTTTCCCCATTGCTGCAAGACCCGTTCCTACGTTTGCGGAAGTAGTGGTCTTTCCTACCCCGCCTTTCCCTGATGTGACGACAATTACTTCACTCATAGTTTATCCTCCTCAAACTGTTGTGAATCAATTTCGTCCCCTGAGTCATATCCTGCTTAAAGAGGCATATCACTCAGTAATTCTTTGGTAAGGGAATCCATAACGATTTTTTTGTTTTTTACGTATGCGATTTTCGGCTGTACCTTTGGTCTGATGCTCCATTTTGATTTCTCTTTGGCATGATATTTGAAATCACCGATTTTTAACTTTTCCGGTGACATTTCAAGCGCTGCTACATAATGGCCATCACTGCCATTTCCTCCGGCATAAGCCTCTCCATATAACCCGCCAAGAACGATAATATCCCGCGCGGATATAATGGCTGATCCTGGATAAACATCCCCGAGGATCACTATGCTGGATTCTGTTTCCAGTACTTCACCATTTTTCAATGTGCCTTTATAAAACTGACCGGCGCTGTTCCCATTTCCGTCTTCTGAAAAGTCTGTTTCAGAAATGGCTTTTACAAACATCCTGTCAGTATCTTCATCATCACTTACAAGACACAGGATATGAATATCAGAATTCTCTGATATGACATTTAAAAGGGCATTTTCTTCCTCTTCTGTCAGCTTCCGGCCCTTGATAGACAGTGCCATTCTGGCATCCTTGAAAAAATCTCTGGATTCCCGGAAACGTATTGCAGTTTCCTGCAGGATTTCTTCAAATGTGTCTGCTTCGGAAAGATGAAGTACAATACCATTTGGAAAACTTTTTATAATGACAGATTGTTTCAATGAATATAGCCGCCTTTCTGTTTTAGTCAGTCTGTGCTGTGCTTGCTCCAAGCTCAGATGCTGTATCTGTGATCAGATCCTCTTCATCTACCAGGTCAAAATAATAGCTGATCACATCCTTGGTAGTTCTTGCTGCATAGTCTGAAGAATAACCATAAGCAATTCTGGTCGCTACTGCGATTTCAGGGTTATCATAAGGTGCATAACATACAAACAACGCATGGTTTGCCCTGTTTTTATTCTCTTCGGCTGTACCTGTTTTACCAGCTACCTGAACCTTCAGATCAGAATAATAGGATTTTGCTTCCACTACCTGCCGCATACCGGTGTGAATGGCATTCCACTCACCACTGCTCAGTTCTACCTGATTGCGTACCTGAGGTTCCTTTTCCATAAGAAGATTTCCACTTCTGTCAGTTACTTTATCGATCAGTGTCAGATCATAGCAGGTACCGCTGGTTGCCACAGTTGTAATATATCTTGCCAGACTGACCGTTGTATAGTTATTGGTACCCTGTCCAATAGCAGAACGGACAGCATCGGTATTTGATACCTGTGGTGCGTATTCTTCAATCTCTACACCGGAGGTTTCCGTAAGTCCGTACATATCTGCATACTTCTGAAGCTTTTCAAGTCCGACTTCTGAAGAATAGACGCCATCCACCATACCGAGTCTGTAAGCCATTTCATAGAAGAATACATTACAGGAATTCTTGATCGCTCCCGTAACATTCAAAGCTCCATGGCTGCCTCTTCCATAGATCCAGCAGCGGGGGGGTGGATCGATCTCATTAAACTGGCCATTGCATACAAACGTTGTAGTTGTATTGATGATTCCTTCTTTGAAGCCGGCAGTTGCAGATACCATTTTAAAGGTGGAACCGGGTGCGGTTCTCTGCTGTGTTGCATAATTCAGCATTGGTGATGAAAGATCACTTCTCAGTTGTGCAAAGTATTCCGCATCTACACCATTTGCCATCTTATTGTTGTCATATCCCGGATAGGAAACCAGTGCAAGCACATCTCCGGTATTGACATCTGTGATCACCATGGAGGCATTGCACGGATCCAGCGCCAGCTGCGCCGGAGTGATATCCAGGTTCCTGATCCGGTCCATCATAAAGGTATAGGAAGAAACCGCACCGCTGATCAGCTTATTCTGCTCTTCTTCCGGAATATCAATGAGATTCTGCTCCAGAAGGATCATACAGATCTGTCTGCCGGATATTACATCATCCTTTATCATATATTTGTAAATACTCTTAGTAAAATCAAGGTTATTTTCCAGCTGCCCGAACAGATAATCGACCAGCTTCTTATAAATTTCTTCTGTATCTGAATACTGACTGTCAAGAGAAAGCTTAGATACATCTACCCAGTTCTGTGCAATGCAGTAATTCAGGTATTCGTTAAGGCTGATCACCTCGTCCGTTGTCCATGCGATATAAGTCTGATCTTCCGGATCTACTTTCTCCCTGTCGATCACGCCATTGTTGTAAAGCATCCTTACAATATAGCTTTCATAAACCTGATACTCTGTTTTCAGGCTTTCATAGGGTGTTTTCGTGTTAAAAAGTTCTTCCCTGAGGGTGGCAAATACGTTTTCCTTTCTGGTAAGGAAGCTGTTATATACTGCTTTTTCGTTTTCGGCTGCAGTTGTCTCTTCAAAATGAGAAAGATCGATAATATTGTTATTGATCAGAGCAAAATAAACATCATAAATAGGGATCTTGATCTTACTGCTCGTAACATTTTCTGTATTGAACTCTTTGGTATTGATGATATTGGAATACAGGATACCTGCAAGCTTTTCTTCCAGGATCTTATAGCAGGCAATCTGCAGATCCTTATCAAGTGTCAGATAAATATCATTTCCGGCAGCCGGTTCCACGTAGTTGCTTGTTTCGATCACTTTCCCCACATTGTTGACAAATACCGTTTCACTTCCTTTTTTGCCCTGCAGCCAGGATTCCATGGATTTTTCAATGCCAAGCTTTCCGACCGTATCATTCAGGTCATAGGCACTGTTCGTAGTCTGGAGCTCCTTAAGTTCTTCCTGGTCTACTTTACCGGTATAGCCGATGATCGGTGCAAAGTAAATACTGTCTACATATTTGCGGACGGTATCCTCTACAATGGAGACACCTTCCAGTTCGTTGCAGTTTTCCATGATCACAGCTACAGTTTCTTCACTTACATCCGTTGCCACTGTGGTCGCAATATATTTCTGGAAGGAATTGGTATTCATATCATAGCGGATAGTCAGGATCTTCAGAACCTCCTCTTTGGTATAGCCATTCCCTGGGATAAAGGTATCCTTGGTATCCTCAGAGGTATACTCTCCGATCCTGAAACGGCTCCAGCCGCACAGATATTCCACCACTTCTTCTGCCGTGGCAGTCCTCTCCTGTTCTTTCAGATCATCAATAGAAAGACAGCCATACACGTCTGCAAGAAAGCGCAGGAGCTGTGTATCCTCTACTGTGAATGCGTATCTGCCATTATCATCCAGATCGATCTTGAAATCCCGGACAGTCGTGTCCCCATTTTTTTCAAGCATCTGGATCAGCGTAGCGATCGTACTGTTCAGATTGTAGTTTTTCATCTTGCTGTTTTCATAGACATCTTCTATTGTCACAGAATGTGCCAGTTCATTGTACGCAAGAAGGTTCCCGTTCCTGTCATAGATACAGCCACGGCTTCCGGAAATGGTCCTTTCCTTCATGATCTTTGTTTCAAAAGAATCAAGGTATTCTTCTCCGTGTACTATCTGCAGGTCAAAAATACGTTCAATGATAACCGCAGCGATCAGGATCATTGTGATTGTCAGTACAAACGTACGGGATGTTATGGTATTGATCAAATTTTCCTTAAAATCCTCAAACAAATTTCCGTGCACTCCTTTGTTCTCTGCTCTCCAGCTTTTTATTGATCCAGAGGATCAGCGGATATAACAGCAGGGTTACCACGATGGTATAAACCGCTTCGGGCAGGATAATGTGAAGCAGATAATACCCGAAATGGAACTTCCCTCTCATAAGGAAAAACAGAAGATAGCAAAGCAGTCCATATGCCAGATCACTGCAAAGAATCAGGGCAAGGGGAAGCTTGATATCCTCCGGATAAAAGATTCTGTTGAATTTACCATTTAAATAGCCAATATACATATAGATCAATGCATACAGACCAATAAAGCTTCCAAAGAAAACATCTGCCAGAAGACCACAGAAAAAGCCAAATAAAAGACCTGATTTTTCCCCGCGCATAAACCCAAAGGAAGCAGTCAGGACGATCATAAGATTTGGCACGATCCCTCCAAAGGAAATTGCAGGGAAAACTGTGCTCTGCAGTACAAAGCAGAATATTGTCAGGAAAAATGAAACCAGAAATCTAAGCATGGATCAGTCTCCCTCCGTAACAGTCTGCTTTGTCTGTGTGATTACAAGAACCTCTTCCAGGTGTTCAAAGTCTACTGCAGGTGTCAGTACTCCTGATTTGGTCAGATTATTGGAATCCACATTAATGGCCGATATGTAGCCGATCAGAATACCGGGCAGATATTTGTCACTGACATTGGAGGTGACGATCTTATCTCCCTCTACCACTCTGTCAGCACTGTCCACCAGCTTTTCAAAACTGATCAGTCCGTCTGCATACAGTTCCAGATCACCTGTTACGATCAGGTTGTCTGACGTAGAAAGCACCATGCCACTGACATTGGAATTATCTGAAATGATCGCCATTACCTTTGCCCAGTCAGGTCCGACATCTATGATACGTCCGACCAGACCACTTCCTGCTATGACATTCATATCCACTGTCAGCCCGTCATTCGTCCCCTTATTGATAGTAAAAGAATGGAACCAGTTTCCGGAATCTTTGGCAATGATCCTGGCTCCGATCTTCTGATATTCATCGTACTGGGAATCCAGCTCATAGAGCTGCCTTAAATTGGTCAGTTCATACCGGTCCTGCTGGAGACTGATATTTTCCATTGTAAGCTCGTCTACCTTCTGTTTCAGTTCTTCATTTTCCTGGATCAGGGATCGGATCTCAACCAGTTCTTCTGATCTTGTTGAAAGCCATGAACCGGCTTTACTGATCCCGTCCTGCATGGGAACGATCAGGAATCCCCCAACCGCACTCAACGGGGTACTTAAAAAACCGGTATAAAAAGTCAGAATGATCAGTGCAGTACATATAATTGTTAAAATAAAAAGGAGATATTTACTCGGTAATGTAAATTTTTCTCCTTTTCTCTTTACGACAGGACTCATTTACTCATTCCTTCAATAGCATAAGCTACGGACTTGTAGTTATCATCCTTGATGATCTTGGCAAGTCCAAGTGCAACACTGGTAACCGGGTTCTCAGAAAGATTCACCTTAAGACCGGTTCCCTTGTGGATCAGTTCAGCCAGATGACCAACCTGGGAAGCACCTCCGGTCAGATAAATGCCATGGCGGTAAATATCCGCTGCCAGTTCCGGAGGAGTTCTCTCCAGAATGACTTTGATACTGTCGATGATCGTATAGAACAGTTCCATCAGGCATTCATCGATCATAGAAGTCGGAAGTTCTCTTTCTACAGGAAGTCCTGTTACGATATCACGACCATAAACCACAGCCCCTTTTCCTTCTTTTTCAAGGTCTTTCAATGACATCTTGACATTTTCCGCTGTCTTTCCACCTATGATAAGGCTGAATTCCTTACGCACTGCACTGCGGATCGCATCATCAAATTTAAGCCCGCCGACCTTGATCAGCTTACTGAGCACGATTCCGCCAAGGGACAGGATAGAAATCTCGGTGGTGTCGTAACCTACATTAACGGTAAGAACTCCCTGTGAATTCTTGACATCGATGTCCATGCCAAGACCGTCAGCTACCGCTTTTTCGACAACCAGGATTTTCTTTGCCTTCACACCGGCTTCCTTGATCAGATCATAAAAAGCTCTCTTTTCCACCTCTGTGATATCAAATGGTACTGCAATATAATAATCTGCCGGACGCACATTGCCTCTTGACAGATCGTTGATAAAATATTTGACAAGCAGTTCCATATTCTTGATATCTGCTATCACACCGTTAGATAACGGATAGGAAATATGAATATTGGCGGGTGCTTTCTCATACATTTCAAAAGCAGAATCCCCATAGGCAAACAAAGTGCTTTTGTTTTCAATGGCGATCATATTTTTTTCGACAAGGATCGTATCATCCGCCCTGTTATAAATTTTAATATTGCTTGTACCAAGATCGATACCAAAAATATTTGAAGACAAAATAAATACCCCTTTCTATAATAAGCCGCATTTTTTAAAGCTTGTATAAGCATTACTCCCTATAACGATATGATCTGTCAGCGGAATGCCAAGCAGTTCTCCGGCTTCTTTTATCTTTTCTGTAATACAGACATCCTGTCTGCTCGGTGTTGCATCCCCGCTTGGATGATTATGAAGCAGCATAATGGACGCCGCCTGGTTCTGAAATGCCAGTACGAAAATTTCCCTTGCAGAAAGCAGGGAATAATTCAATGTTCCAATGGAAAGCACATCCTTTTCAAGCAGATTGAGCCTGGAATCCAGTGATAATAATAATACCTTTTCTCTTTCCTCGTGCCGCAGCTCTTCCATAAAATAACTGGCTACTGTATCCGGTGAGTCAAAGGAAAGTGCTGAGGCGGCCTGTTCTCTTGCCATGCGTTTCGACAGCTCTGCAAGGCTTTTCAGCTTCACTGCCTTGACCTTACCAATTCCCGGGAGCTTCATCAGTTCCCTTAAGGGTATATGGTGCAGTGCATTTAATCCCTTTTCCCGTCCCCTGGCAAGAGAAAGTACTTTTTCTGCCAGTTCCAGTGCAGGACAGTTTCTGGTACCTGTCCGCAGGATAACGGCAAGAAGTTCTGCTTCTGTCAGTGCTTCAGCCCCGAAACGCATAAATTTCTCATAGGGCTGTTCCTGACTCTTTGTTTCTGTGATAACTTCCATATTTTCCTTTCTGCCCTTCTCTCATCACAGATACCTCCCGGTATCTGACTATGCAGAAAGTAATGTTTTAAAGGAAGCGGTAAATGATGATTCCGATAACAATCCCAAGAATACTGGCTACTGTGATCTTAATGGAAATCCCGAATGTCAGGCACAGGATACCAAAATCCAGAACAACCGGACTGGAAAGTCCAAACGTCTGTCCATAGTTTAACCACTGTACCGGAAAAAGACTTCCTATAAAGCCACCTATTACAATTCCTGCCAGAATCAGCAGAAAACAGGCCCAGTTATTCTTACGCATAAATCGTTACCTCCGGCTTCTCTTTTGCTTGTTCACAATGTCATTATTCTAACATAGAAAAAAATCAATGTATACCGCTTTCATGGAAATTTTATGATTTACGGATGTAATTTATTCCCCGGTTCTGTCAAAATCCGAAGGGATCATTCCCTGTTCGACAAGACTCTGCAGGCTTTTCATGATACCAAATTTTCCATGCTGCCAGGTCAGTCCACCCTGGAAATAAACAGTATAGGGTGGCTTGATCGGGCCGTCTGCGGAAAGCTCAATCGAGGAACCTGAAACAAAAGCACCCGCAGCCATGATCACCGGGCTGTCATAGCCCGGCATATCCCACGGTTCCGGTGTTACATGTCCGTCTACCGGAGCTGCCTGCTGGATCCCCTGGCAGAAAGCGATCACACCTTCCGGCTTTCCAAAGGTGACTGCCTGGATGATATCATACCGGGGTTCGATTCCATCCGGTACGACAGAAAATCCCAGCTTTTCATAAATATTTGCCGCAAAAATGGCATTCTTCATGGCATTTGCCGTAACAGAAGGTGCCAGAAAAAGTCCCTGATAAAAAGAAGGAAGTGCCTGCAGGGAAGCTCCCACTTCTTTGCCAAGCCCAGGTGTAGTCAGACGACAGGCTGCATTCTCGATACATTCCTTTTTGCCGGCAAGATAACCACCGATCGGTGCAAGTCCGCCACCCGGATTCTTGATCAGGGAACCGACTACCAGATCTGCTCCCACATCAGAAGGTTCTATGGTTTCCGTGAATTCACCATAGCAGTTATCTACCATGCAGATAATATCAGAACGGATTTCCTTAATGAACCGGATCAGTTCCCCGATCCGCTCCACTGACAGGGTAGGTCTTGTCTGATATCCCTTGGATCTCTGGATCGTAACCAGCTTCGTACAGGGTTTGATGGCCTTTCGGATATTCTCATAATCAAAAGAACCATCCGGCAGCAGATCTACCTGGCTGTAGCTGATACCGTACTCCTTTAAGGAGCCTCTGGACGGCCGGATCCCGATCACCTCTTCCAGTGTATCATAAGGCTTTCCCACAGGAGAAAGCAGTTCATCGCCGGGGCGGAGATTGCTTAAAAGTGCCAGGGCAAGTGCATGGGTTCCACAGGTGATCTGCGGACGCACCAGGGCATCCTCTGTATGGAAGATATCCGCATAAACCCTCTCAAGTGTATCCCTTCCCAGATCATTGTATCCATATCCGGTCGTACCAAGAAGACACGCCTCGCTTACCTTCTGGTTCTGCATGGCGGCAATGACCTTGATCTGATTATATTCTGATATTCTGTCAATCTCCCGAAAACGCTCTGCAAGAGAATTCCAGACCTTTTCTCCATATTCATAGACTTCCCGGCTGATGCCAAGCTGTCTGTACATCATTTCTGTTGCACTCATTGTATGATTTCCTTCTTTCTTAAGTTTTCCTGCATACAGGAAAGAATGGCACTGTCCTGATATGCAAATGCCTGCTTATCCAGCCAGATCACATCCTTCTCCCTGCGGAACCAGGTAAGCTGCCGCTTGGCAAAGTGCCTGGTTTCCTTCTTGATCTTTTCTACTGCTTCTGAAAGACTGCATCTGCCATCCAGATATTCCAGTATCTCCTTATATCCAAGTCCCTGCATGGATACCATGGAAGCATTGCAGCCCCGCTCCTTCAGGGTTCTCACCTCGTCGACCAGTCCTTCAGAAAGCATCTGGTCCACACGGCTTTCAATCCGCTCATAAAGTCTTTTCCTGTCATCTGTCAGGACAAAATAGCAGGAATTATAGGCTGGCGTTTTCTGTCTCTGTTCTTCATTGTGGGAGGAAATCGGCTTTCCACTGTTCTCATAAAACTCCAGGGCGCGGATCACTCTTTTCCGGTTATTTTCATGGATCTCCTCTGCGGCCTTTGGATCTATCTTCCGCAGCATTTCGTGAAGATAGTGATTTCCCTTTTCTTCCCCGAGCTGCCAGAGCTTATCACGGTATGCCGTATCCGTTTCTTCTTCCGTGAAATCAATCTGATATAAAAGCGCCTGGATATAAAATCCGGTTCCGCCGGTCACAATGGGAATATGTCCTCTTTCATAAATCTTTTTTATGGCTTCCTGTGCAAGCTTCTGGAAAAGGCAGACATTAAATTCCTCTTCCGGCTCCAGAATGTCGATCAGATGATGGGGAATGCCCCCCATTTCTTCCGGCTTTATCTTGGCAGAGCCTATATCCATCTGCCGGTAGACCTGCATAGAATCAGCGGAGATGATCTCTCCGCCAATTTCCGTTGCAAGCTTAATGGAAAGTGCTGTTTTCCCAACAGCCGTCGGTCCTGTCAGAACGACCAGGGGTTTCTTTTCTGTCACGTCACAATCCTCTTGAATTTCTTTTCGATTTCATATTTGCTCATGGTGATGATCGTTGGTCTGCCATGCGGGCAGTGATAGGGATTTTCCAGTGTCAGCAGCTCATCGATCAGGGCTTCCATTTCTTTCCTGTCCATGGAATTATTTCCCTTTACCGCAGACTTACAGGCCATGGAAGCCAGCTTCTGAAGGACTACATCCGGTTCTCCCCTTGCCGGCACTTCCGAAAGCTCATCCAGTATCTGGAAGAACAGTTCCTTTTCATCGCAGCCATAAAGGTCTGTCGGAACACTCCTGATCGCATAGGCGCCGGTTCCAAATTCTTCGGCTTCAAAGCCCAGTCTTTCAAAGTATTCACGGTACTGTTTAAACACGATTTCTTCCTTTCCGGAAAGGTTTAAGATCACCGGTGGGCTTAAAAGCTGGGAAGCTACCTGCTTTTCACGAAGCTGCTTCACCAGGCGCTCATATTTTACTTTTTCATGGGCTGCATGCTGGTCAATGATCAGAAACTTATCCCGGTATTCCATCAGCCAGTAGGTATCAAAGATCTGCCCCAGGATCCTATATTCATCCCTGGCCTGCCTTGTCAGGATCTTTTCTTCGAACAGATTCATCTGTACCGGCTTTTCTACAAAAATATGGTCAGCGGCTTTGATCACATTTGACCTGATCTCGTTATTGACTAACGGAGTCCCGATTTTGTGTGCTGCCGCATCCAGTACTGCACTGGTCAATTTACGATCCATCCGGTCAACAGGAATGTTGCTTCCCCCACTTTCACCGTTTCTGTCTGTCGCAGCTGCCTGATAGGTCTTTCTTTCTTCCTGTACCAGATTTTCAATCCGTCTTGTCTCAAAGGGCTCCGGTGTCTTCACTTTCTGCGGTGCTTCTTCCTTTTCTTCTGTCAGAAGAACTTTGGGGATCATTTCCAGCTCATGCAGCCTTTTCTTTATATTCTCTGAGAGAAAGGCAAACATCTCATTTCCCCGCTGGATCCGGATCTGCATTTTAGATGGATGGACATTTACATCGATCTCTTTGGGCTCTATGGAAATGTGCAGCACGGCAAACGGGAATTTATGCTGCATGACATATTGCCGGTACCCTTCTTCCAGCGCCTTGGAAAGCAGATCATCCCTTACAAATCTCCCATTTACAAAGAACAGTTCATAGGCCCTGCTGGAACGGTTGATCTCCGGCTTGCCAATATAGCCGCTGATATGGCAGAGATCTCCTTCCTCTTCAAACGGGATCACACTGTCTGCCATTTCCCTTCCATAAATCCGGTAGATCACTTCTTTCAGATCCCCGTTCCCGGAAGTATGGAACCTGACGGCACCTCCATTTACGAATTTAAAGGAAACATCCGGCCTTGACAGTGCAATATGCTCCATCAGATCCGATACATAACCGCCTTCTGTTTTGGGCTGTTTCATAAACTTCCGTCTTGCCGGTGTATTATAAAACAGATTATGCACAAGAAACGTCGTTCCTTTCGGCGCACCGATCTCTTCCACATCCTCTTCCTCGCCGCCTGCAATGGCATACCGGATACCGGTCAGTTCTTCCTCTGTTTTGGTGATCGCTTCTACCTGTGCCACTGCAGCGATACTGGAAAGCGCCTCACCACGGAATCCAAGGCTCTCTACAAAGCTTAAGTCATCTATGGAACTGATCTTGCTGGTAGCATGACGGAGAAATGCCCGTTTGATCTGTGTCTTGTCAATGCCGCAGCCATTGTCTGTTACCCTGATCAGGGACAGTCCACCGTCCTTGATCTCTACCGTAACTGCATTTGCTCCGGCATCTATGGCATTCTCCACAAGTTCCTTTACCACACTGGCAGGCCGCTCAACTACTTCTCCTGCCGCAATCTGATCAATTGTGCTCTGACTCAAAAGATGAATTTCAGGCATACAGGCCTCCCTTCTTTACATCTGCCATCTGTTATTCAGTTTGTTCTGTAGTTTATACAACGTGTTCAGTGCATCCAGGGGTGTTAAGGTGGAAATATCAATTTCCTTCAGCTCCCGGATCACATCCTCATCCTTTACGGTATCAAACAGTGACATCTGGGACAGATCCACTTCATCATACTTGACAGGTTTATGTCTGCTTTCCCTCTGATCCACGGTAATGCTCTGTACTTTTTCCAGAATATCATTGTCAGAAAGCTGTCTTGCGATCTCCTTTGCCCTGTCAATGACCATATCCGGAACCCCTGCCAGCTTGGCAACCTGGATACCATAGCTTCTGTCGGCACCGCCTTTTATGATCTTACGCAGGAATACAATGTCGTCTCCCTTTTCCTTGACGGCAATACAGTAGTTGGTGACATTGTTCATCTTTCCTTCCAGCTCTGTCAGTTCATGATAATGGGTGGCAAACAGTGTCTTGGCTCCGAGAAGCTTTTTATTGCTGATATGTTCGATCACTGCCCAGGCAATGGAAAGTCCGTCAAAGGTGGAGGTTCCCCTTCCAATCTCATCCAGCACAAGGAGACTGTCCTTTGTCGCATTACGCAGGATATTGGCCACCTCATTCATTTCTACCATAAAGGTACTCTGTCCGCTGGCCAGATCATCCGAAGCTCCGACTCTGGTAAAGATCCTGTCCACAATACCGATATTGGCACTGTCGGCCGGTACGAAACAGCCGATCTGTGCCATCAGAACGATCAGTGCCGTCTGACGCATATAGGTGGATTTGCCGGCCATGTTCGGACCTGTAATGACAGCTACACAGTTTTTATGATTGTCAAGGAAAGTATCATTGGCAATAAACATATCTCCGTCTGTCATCTGTTCCACAACCGGATGCCGTCCTGCCCTGATCTGGATCACACCTTTCTCATTAATGGAAGGCCTGACATAATGATTCCGCTCTGCCACGAGGGAAAAGGACGCATACACATCCAGCATGGCGATTGCCTTGGCTGTTTTCTGGATCCGCAGGATCTCTCCTGCTATGGTGTCCCTGACACGGCAGAACAGATCGTATTCCATGGCAGTCAGTTTATCTTCCGCATTCAGAATGGTATCCTCCAGCTCCTTCAGCTTCTGATTGGTATAGCGCTCGGCATTGGCCAGTGTCTGTTTTCTGATATAATCCTCAGGTACCAGATCCTGATAGGAGTTGGTCACTTCAAAATAATAACCGAATACCTTATTGTATTTGATCTTCAGGTTTTTGATCCCTGTCCGGTTCCGGTCTTCCTCCTCAAGCTGTGCCAGCCAGTTTTTTCCTTCTGTCTTGGCATGGCGCAGGGTATCTACATTTTCGTCAAAGCCTTCTTTGATAATGTCACCTTCCCTGATGGAAATGGGCGGTTCTTCAATGATCGCACTGTCGATCAGATCACAGATATCTGTCAGTGGATCGATATCCTGATTGATCGCTGGCAGCAGTCCTGCATCAAAATCATTCAGGATCGTCTTGATATGTGGCAGCATCTTCAGGGAATTGCCAAAGGCGATCAGATCCCTGGGATTTGCTGTTTTAAAGCTAACCTTTCCAAGGAGACGCTCCAGATCATAGACCGGATTTAAATATTCCCGGATCTCATCCCGAAGCATGGGCTTTTTCGAAAGAGCTTCCACAGTATCCAGTCTTTTCTCAATGGAAGCCTTATCGATCAGGGGCTGCTCCACATACTGGCGCATACATCTGGCTCCCATAGCCGTTTTTGTCTTATCAAGTACCCAGAGAAGAGAACCTCTTTTCTGCTTTTCGCGTAATGTTTCTGTCAGCTCCAGATTTCGCCTGGTAGCACTGTCAAGAAGCATATAACGGCTTGTCAGATACGGATATAAATGGGTAAAATGGGAAAGATCATTCTTCTGTGTATCATAAAGATACTGCATCAACGCCCCGGCTGCGATCAGCCCGGACGGGAAATCTTCGATACCCATCCCCTTCAGTGTGCTGACATGGAAATGTTTCATCAGGCATTTCCGGCAGCGGTCCTCATCATAATAATGGGAATCCAGTGTATTACAGATAATACCAAGTCTCCCCTTCAGATCCTCGATATTGATCCCGCTGACAAGGAATGCATCATTACAGATGATCTCACTTGGTACATATTTATTGATCTCATCCAGAAGCTTCCGGTTATCTTCCACCTCTGTCAGGTAATAATCACCTGTTGTCACATCTGCTACGGAAATTCCACTTTTACCCTGAAAATAGGCTATACTCATGAGATAATTATTCTTGCCTGCATCCATAGCCTGAATATCCATATTGGTACCGGGTGTGACGATCCTTACCACTTCACGCTTTACGATCCCTTTGGCAAGCTTTGGATCCTCTACCTGCTCACAGATTGCCACCTTGTAGCCCTTCTGGATCAGCTTGTTCAGATATCCTTCTACGGCATGATAGGGGATCCCGCACATGGGTGCCCTCTCTTCCTGTCCGCAGCTCTTGCCGGTCAGGGTAATTTCCAGCTCTCTGGATGCTGTCAGGGCATCCTCATAAAACATTTCATAAAAGTCACCCAGTCTGTAAAAAAGGATGCAGTCCTGATAATCCTTTTTTGTTTCCAGGTACTGTTTCATCATAGGTGTTACTTCAGCCATTTGTTCACCATCCGATTTCTATACTCGTTCTCCCAGATAATAAAATCCGTGACATTCCTTCAGATATACCGGTACGATCTGTCCGATCAGCTCCTTTTCTCCCTTGAAATGCACGATCATATTGTTAGACAGTCTTCCTGTCAGAAGCTCAGGATCCTGATCATTCACGTCTTCAACGAGGGCAGAAAGCGTCTGTCCCTGCAGGAGAGCTGCCCGTTTCTTTGCCGTCTGCTGTACGGTTTCCAGTACTCTTGCAAAATTTTCCTTTACTTCCTCTTCCGGTACCTGTTCCATCGCTGCTGCGGGAGTTCCTGTCCTCTTGGAATAAATAAAGGTAAAGGCATTGTCATACTGTACTTTATTGATCACATCAATCGTTTCATCTACATCGGCCCTGGTTTCTCCCGGGAAGCCCACGATAATATCCGTAGTGATCGCCATATCAGGGATCTCCCTGCGGATCTTTTCTGCCAGTGCCAGATACTGTTCCTTGGTATACCGGCGGTTCATCTTCGTCAGGATCTCGGTGGAGCCTGACTGCAGGGGCAGATGCAGGTGTCTGCAGATCTTCTTCGATTCTTTCATGACCTGGATCAGTTCATCCGATAGATCCTTGGGATGGGAGGTCATAAAACGGATTCTTTCTATGCCGTCTATTTTTTCCACTTCCCGAAGGAGTTTGGCAAAGGTAATGGGCTCCTCCAGATTCTTTCCATAGGAATTGACATTCTGGCCAAGGAGCATGATCTCTTTTACCCCATCTTCAGAAAGCTTCTCGATCTCCCTGATAATATCCTTTGGGTTCCTGCTCCGCTCTCTGCCTCTTACATAGGGTACGATACAGTAGCTGCAGAAATTATTACATCCGAACATGATATTGATTCCGGACTTGAAGGGATATTTCCTTTCTACCGGAAGATCTTCCACGATCTGGTCTGTATCCTTCCAGATATCTACGATCATGCCATCTGCCTCAAACATGGCTGTCAGAAGCTCTGCAAATTTGTAGATATTGTGGGTTCCGAAGATCAGATCCACAAAGCGGTAGCTTTTCCTGATCTTCTCGATCACAGAGGGCTCCTGCATCATACAGCCACACAGAGCGATCTTCATATGCGGGTTTTTCTTTTTCAGGCCATTCAGATAGCCAAGTCTTCCATAAACTCTCTGATTGGCATTGTCCCTGACGGTACAGGTATTATAAATTACAAAATCTGCTTCCTCATTCTCCACAAGTTCATATCCAACCTTTTCCAGAATACCGGAAAGCTTCTCGGAATCCCTTGCATTCATCTGACATCCGAAGGTAACCACACAGCAGGTTGGTTTTCTGCCAAGCTTTTCTGAAAGCTCCTGTACATAGCCGGCCGCCTTTTCCATGAAGGCAAGCTGTCTTTCGGTCTCCTTTGTGCCATCTATCTTTTCTGTGATCTGTGTTACTGTTGTCTGTTCTGCCATATCCATCTCTCATTCTGTAAATATTCGTTTTTCTTTATTTTCCACCGGCAATGAATCAGATAACCATTCCTGCCCGGATATTCGGCTGATTAAAGATCCGCCTCGTTTACTTTTATTTCCTTTCAAGGAACAGTTTCCTGGAAATAAAATTGTATACCATAACAATACCGGTCGCTACCACAGAGCTGATGGATACCATCAGGCCATCTGCGATCATTCCCTGCAGGAAAGCACTGTGATCATAGATCACATCAATGCAGAGATACATCACGATCTCATTGATCAGAAGTCCAAAAGCAGACAGGATCAGGAATACGGTAAATTCCTTCTTCTTGTCCATTTCCTTTTTATCAGTAAATACAAATTTGATACTGAGAATATAATTGACGACTGCCGAAACTACAAATCCAAGAAATTTGGATACCAGATAATGGATACCAAACCAGTTATAAAATCCACTGGTGATTCCAAAATCGATCAGGAAGCAGAAGAAGCCTACTACTCCGAATTTCAGGATCTGTTCTATCAGTTTTTTCATTGTTTTTTATTTCCTTTCTTTTCATCTCACGCTGTATGATTTGAGAAATGTTTTATCCATTTACAGCAAAATGCCATGTTAAAAGGCACACAGGCTATTATAACATGACATTTTATATTTGAGACATATTATTTTTGCATTTATTTGATGCTTTTTCTTATTTTCAGTTTGAAGAATTTTCACAGCCGCAGGATGACTGGCTCTGGAAAGGGATAAAATTTCTGGTCGTATCACTGCAGGAAGAAGACTCTCTCCGCTCCGCTTCGCAGCCACAGGAAGATCTTCTGCCAGAAGAACAGCTATTGCTGTTACCATTACCGTTTCCGTTACTGTTGTTTCCACTTCCCTGACATGGTCTGTTTCCGGTTCTGGAAGGACACTGATTATTCTGGAAGCAGCAAAGCAATAATAAAATAATAAGACAATCCATATTTTCTTCGCTCCTTTATTTTATACTGTATCCTATGCAGTAAAGGAGCAAAAAGTGAGCCATCAGCGTTTCTTGTGAAAAATTTCTTTGCGGATATAGGAAAAAGTTTCTTCTTCTCCGTTCTGTGCCAGCATGGTGAGCAGTTTTTCAAGAAGGGCTTTTGTTTCCGGATGCATCATGGCATTTGCCTTTCCCTTGCTGAAATAGGCAAGAGGATCTCCATCTGTATAACTGCTTCCGTGATAGGTTTTACAGGCTGCAATTCGATCCATCAGCATTTCCACAACATACTTTTCCGGCATTCTGGCCGGTGTCATACCTCCCTTGATATCAGAAGCACTGTAATCAATCCAGTATTCATAATGATG
>CACXDC010000133.1 GCA_902766365.1 uncultured Lachnospiraceae bacterium
AACATCCGGTTATGCTGAACCGTGCTCCTACACTGCACAGACTTGGTATCCAGGCATTTGAGCCCATTCTGGTTGAAGGTAAGGCGATCAAGCTTCATCCCCTCGTATGTACAGCGTTCAACGCTGACTTCGATGGTGACCAGATGGCTGTACACCTTCCTCTTTCCGTAGAGGCACAGGCAGAATGCCGTTTCCTGCTCCTGTCTCCCAACAACCTGTTAAAGCCGTCTGATGGAGGTCCGGTAGCCGTTCCTTCACAGGATATGGTACTTGGTATCTACTATCTGACCCAGGAGAGACCTGGTGCGATCGGTGAAGGCAAGTTCTTCAAGAGCGTAAATGAAGCAATTCTGGCTTATGAGAACGGGGCATGTACCCTGCATTCCAGAATTAAAGTAAGAGTAAGCAAGACCAATGCTGCCGGTGAAGTGATCACCGGAACTGTAGAATCTACACTGGGACGTTTCCTGTTCAATGAGATCCTTCCTCAGGATCTTGGTTATGTGGACAGAAGCAAGGAAGAGAACTTCCTGGTTCCTGAAGTGGATTTCCATGTAGGTAAGAAGCAGTTAAAGCAGATCCTTGAAAAGGTTATCAATACACACGGAGCATCCAAGACCGCAGAGGTACTGGATCTGATCAAGGCTACCGGATACAAGTATTCCACAAGAGCAGCCATGACCGTATCCATTTCCGATATGACCGTGCCGGAAAGAAAGCCCCAGATGCTGGCAGAGGCACAGGCCACTGTTGATAAAATTTCTCAGAACTTCAGACGTGGTCTGATCACAGAAGAAGAGAGATACCGTGCCGTAGTTGAGACATGGAATGAGACAGATAAGGAACTGACAGACGTTCTGCTTGCAGGACTTGATAAATATAACAACATCTTCATGATGGCTGACTCCGGTGCCCGTGGTTCCAATCAGCAGATCAAGCAGCTGGCAGGTATGCGTGGACTGATGGCAGATACAACAGGTAGAACCATCGAACTGCCGATCAAGTCAAACTTCCGTGAAGGTCTGGACGTACTGGAATACTTCATGTCCGCACATGGTGCACGTAAAGGTCTGTCCGATACCGCTCTTCGTACCGCTGACTCCGGTTACCTGACAAGACGTATGGTTGACGTATCACAGGATCTGATCATCCGTGAGGTTGACTGTATGGAAGGTGCCGAGAATATTCCCGGTATGACAGTAAAGGCATTTATGGATGGTAAGGAAACCATCGAAGGATTAAAGGATCGAATCACAGGAAGATATTCCTGCGAGGATATTAAAGATAAAGATGGCAATGTGATCGTTAAGAAGAACCACATGATCACACCGAGCCGTGCAGCCAGGATCTTAAGCGTAGGCGTAGATCAGGATGGCAACCCGGTAGAAAGCGTAAAGATCCGTACGATCCTTACCTGCCGTTCCCATATTGGTATCTGTGCAAAGTGCTATGGTGCAAACATGGCTACCGGTGAGGCGGTACAGGTTGGTGAAGCAGTTGGTATCATTGCAGCACAGTCTATCGGTGAGCCTGGTACACAGCTGACTATGAGAACCTTCCATACCGGTGGTGTTGCCGGTGATGATATCACACAGGGTCTTCCCCGTGTAGAGGAGCTTTTTGAGGCAAGAAAGCCCAAGGGACTTGCGATCATCGCTGAGTTTGGCGGTGTGGCAACCATTAAGGATACTAAGAAGAAGCGTGAGGTTATTATCACCAATCATGAGACCGGTGAGACCAAGGCTTATCTGATCCCTTACGGATCCAGAATCAAGGTTCTGGATGGTGCAGTGCTTGAAGCCGGTGATGAACTGACTGAAGGTAGTGTTAACCCTCACGATCTGTTAAAGATCAAGGGAATCCGTGCCGTACAGGATTACATGCTCCGTGAAGTTCAGAGAGTATACCGTCTGCAGGGTGTTGATATCAGTGATAAGCATATCGAAGTCATTGTACGTCAGATGCTGAAGAAGGTCAGAATTGAGAATAACGGAGATACTGACTTCCTGCCTGGTACGCTGGTAGATGTTCTGGATTATGAGGATATGAACGAACAGCTCATCGCAGAAGGCAAGGAGCCCGCAGAAGGAAAGCAGGTAATGCTTGGTATTACCAAGGCAGCACTGGCTACCAATTCCTTCCTGTCAGCAGCATCCTTCCAGGAGACCACCAAGGTTCTGACAGAAGCTGCGATCAAGGGTAAGGTTGACCCGCTGATCGGTCTGAAGGAAAATGTTATCATTGGTAAGCTGATTCCTGCAGGTACAGGTATGAAGCGTTATCGTAACATTAAGCTCAGTACAGATGAAAAGCTTGAAGGAACCATTGGAGGCGATGACCTGATCGATTTTGGTGATGACATGGATCCTGAAGATGAAATCAATATTGAGGAAACAACAGAAGATACAGCAGAAGAAACTGCAGAAGCAGAGGATACTGTAAAGGCAGAAGAATAAAAATAAGAGAACTCCATCGGCGATAAGCCGGTGGAGTTTTTTTCGTGAAAATAAAGAGAAAGGGACAAAAGATTATGGCAAAAGCAGAAAATACTACTTACCGTGTTCAGACAGATGGATTTTTCGGGGAACTGTTCCGGCCAGAAGAAAATAAATACCCGGGCAAAGCGCTGATCTGTTTCAGTGGCAGTGACGGAGGAATTGAACTGGCAAAAGTACTGGCAGGTGTTTTTCAGGATCATGGACTGACAACACTGGCACTGGCCTATGTAATGGAAGAGGGACTGCCTGAGAAATTCTCCGGTGTTCCCATTGATACCCTGGAAGCAGCCGCAAAACGGCTTCATGATATGGGCTATGAAAAGGTAGGACTGTGGGGAATTTCAAAAGGTGCAGAACTGGCACTGCTTGCAGGAAGCCTTATGCCGGGACTTATAAATGCCGTTATTGCTGTCTCACCTATGAATACCGCATGCCAGGGGTTTGCCAAGGAGAGGGGGATCTCTTTTGTACCGGGAAGCAGCTGGAGCTTTCATGGAGAAGAAATTCCGTATTCCTCTTACGGAATGGAGAAATTCCCACTGGGTCATATATTGAAGGAAAGCATCCGGATCGGGGATGTGACCATGTGTGACCTTTATAAGCCTCTTGTACAGAACCCGAATCCCGATGCGGTGATCCAGGCTGAGAAGATAACAGGACCAGTCCTTCTGATTTCCTCCAAAATGGACAATATGTGGCCGTCAGAGCTTGCTGCCGGGCAGATCATGAAGCGTCTGAAGGAGAAGAAATTCCCGTACTTCTATCAGCATTTAAGTTATGATTATGGTGGACACATGTTTGTTCCCATGGAATTTGGACAGACGAAAATGTTTAGGGGTGACAGGGGAAAGAATAAGGAGAATGGACTGAAAGCCAGACTGGATTCCCTTACAAAAACACTGGAATTTGTTTCCAGATGGTAGAAATATCATGGCAGCTTTAGTAGAACAGTACAAAAAACGGCATCAGCAGGGTGAGCAGCAGTACAAAGAAGCTGATGCAGATCGTAGATTTAAAATAGATGAAGTCGGATTTCTGCTGGTTGACAATACGGGAAAACGGAATGGTATTCGGCATCATCTGGCATGCAGAAAAAACATTCTGCAGCGTGAAATCTGCTTTTTCAATACTCAGTTTTGGTTTTTTGCTTGATCTGACCGGTGTCATAAGATCACTCCCTTTCTTCCAGGTATTTCTTCATTTGTTTTAAGGCAGCATGGTGATGGCGCTTGATGCTGCTGAGGCTGACACAGCAGGCTTTGGAGATTTCCTCCATGGTCAGGTCATTGAAATAGCGAAGGACAATGATCTGCTGTTCCATGAGGGAAAGACTGTCTATAGCCTGTTTGAGCAGTGAGCGTACGGCATTTTTCGTACAGAATTCTTCCGGGGTGTCCTGCCCATCAGTAAAATTCAAAAGCTGGAGCAGTTCACTGGAAGAAAATTCTGCCTTGCTCTTACGGGTGGCAATATCATAGCATACATGAAAGGCGATCGTATTAAGCCATGAGATGAACAGTTCTGGATCTTTCAGATCCGGCAGCTTTTTCATGACCTGAATGTAGATCTCCTGGAGTGCATCCTGGGCAAGATACGTGTCTTTCAGATAGTAGCAGGCGTAATTATATATTTTGTTATAGGTAAGTCCATAAAGCTGGGCAAATGCATTACTGTCATTTTCTTCTATAAAGAGGCTGACAAGCATGGCAATCTGTCTGTGATTGTAATTCGCCATAAGTTATCTTTCATAAAAAGAAATTTAAATCAGTGGTGGAGCTTGTTGGAAGTATGCGCAAATAATTGCCCAAGATCCGTAAAATTACATTCCTGGTTTAACGTATAGCAGGAGGAAAAATGGATTGGAGTTTTATGACTGTTATAGGAAGTAATTTCTTTTTCAAAATCAGCAAGGAACTGTTCTGTTTTTTCCTGAGAAGCATTTTCCATGACAAGTACAAATTCATTTCCGTTATTCCTGCCGACAAAGCCGTAGGGTTTCCCTGTCTTTTCCAGAATTTCAGAAAAATCCTGTAAAGCAGCATCTCCTTTACTGCGTCCCAGGGAGGTGTTGATCATGCCCAGATTGGAAATGCACAGCATGCAGCAGCCAAGAGTGGGAAGTGAAGCAGGGGGGATATGATCTGCAAGGAATTTGTCCAGGCAGTGTCTGTTAGGGATACTGGTCAGGTCGTCCAGATAGACGAGACGGTTCAGCTCCCTTGATTCTGCTGAAAGAGAGCGGAGTAAAGTCAGATCCCATAAAAGGAAAATGAGGAAGCTGACCACTGATACCCATACAGCAGCACAAAGATAAACGAGGGCAGAGGAATCAGGCAGTGTGGCCCGGAAGCTCCTTTGCATAAATATGATAAAGAAAACCAGATCAATGCCGATCGTCAGGATCAACTGGATCAGCTTGGCTCTTTTTAAACGGTAGATAGAATTATCCTTTTGCATAAAGGGATTCCTCCTGGTGGGGCTTACAAAAATCTGTCATGAAGAATGTCCATGCATGGTATGATAAACATTTCCTTCATGTCAGCTCCTATTATATAGGAAGAAACAGGGAAGCGGCAACAGGTTTGAGAAAAACAATATATTTTCTTTTAAAAATATTAAAAAAATTTCCCAAAATGTGAACCGTTTCAAAAAAGAATCCCGTCTTTATATTAATAAGAGAAAAAGGGTAGAATTGTAAACAGAACATATCGTGTAAAAGAGAAAAGGAGAATTCGATGAGAAGACGAAATATGGGAAATAAAACTGTAAGGAGGGCAATTACCTGGGCAATGGTACTGATGCTTTCCTTTTCTACTGGCCTCAGCAGTATAGCAACCATGACGGTTTATGCGGTAGACAACCGTGTAGATGACTGTGAGCTGGAAAAGGAACGCGTGGACTCTAAGGCAGAGAGATTCAATGACAAGGAGAACTCAGGAGACCCAGCCGCAGGAGCTGCTTTGACGAAAGCAGATGAGGCAAAAAGTGCTGCAGAAGACGCAGCAAAAACAGTTGAAGATCTGCAGAAAACAATAGACAGTCTTGGGGTAGAGAGCCGGGTAGAAGCAGCCGGAGCAAAAGGGACAGGTGAGACAGCGTCTACCGGTGCTGTGAAGTCAGCAGAGGATGCGGCTACATCAGCAGAGGCTGCGGCTGGTATGGCAGCAAAGACAGCAGCTGAGGCAGAGACAAAGAAAGATGAGATCAGCAAAATCGCAGAAGATTATAATAAGACCTTCGAAAACAACCAGTCTGTGGCAGACAGTGTTACCGCAGAGGGACTTACTTCTGTAAAGGGGGAGAATGGTGCTTCGGATACAGAATTAGATAAGTATGTTGAGGAGCAGGCGAAGGCAGCCAAAGAGGCACAGAAGGAAGCACAGGCTAAGCTGGAGGAGGCCCTTAAGGGTGGATCGGCAGATGATAAGGTATCAACTGCAAACGGAGAAAAAACAGTGAAGGAGCTGGTTGGCGAAGTTGATCAGGCGGCAGCTGATGCAGCGAAAGCAGCAGATGATGCACAGGCAGCAGTCGATCAGGCAAACCAGAATGTGGCAGATGCCAAAGTAAAATATAATGCCTATGCGATGATGTATGGACTTCCACTTTATGGTGAAACAGAAGTTACTTATACCTATAATCCGGATGGCTCCTATGATGCAGACAGTTTTGCAAAAGCCGGCATTACTGACGCTGCACTTCAGGCAGAGATCCAAAAGCAGCTTGCCGACAGGAATGCAGTAAATGCAGGAAAAGAAGAAATTAAAAATGCTGATATTACAGCACTTGAAAAGGAGATCCAGGATGCCAAAACTACTGCAGATACCGCACAGGAGACGGCAAAGGATGCACTGAAGGCAGCAGAAGATGCAGAGAAGGCAGCAGAAGATGCGAAAAAACTGCTTACAAATGAAGAGGGAACCGGATCTGTAGATAAGGTGAATGCAGCGGCAGAGAAGGCAGTCGATGCAGAGGTAAAGGCTGCTGAAACAGAGAAAACACATGCAGAAAATGCAGTAAGGGATGCAGAAGGTAAGAAGGCACAGGCAGAAGCAGATCAGGCGAAAGTAAATACTGAACAGGATAAGGTCATAACGGATAAGACGAAAGAAAAGACAGATTGCGAAGCAGATCTGAAGTCAGTAAAGGATATGATCAGAGAGCAGGAAAAGAAAAAAGCGGATGCAGAAAAGATCATTGATGAGTTGGAGAATAAAGGTATCTTAAATCTTGGAACTGCTGAGATTGATAAGGCAAAGGCAATGTCAGAGGCCAAAGTTGGAGAATGGAGCTGGAGTTTACTGCGTGAAGTAACACAGGCGGACATTGATAATGCCAATGCTACCATCAAAAAGTATAATGATGCCAAAGTAGACAAAAAGAATGCAGAGACTGAACTGACAGATAAAAAGGCAGAAAAAGCGGAACTGGAAAAGAAGATTTCAGACGCAGACAGTGCTATCGTAACAGCAAACAACAAAAAGCAGGCAGCAGCAAATGCTGTAGATGCGGCAGCAACGGAACTTGACCATGCAAATGCTGATCTGAAAGAAAAGGATAAGATCTATCAGGATCAGACAGCAGCAAGAGATCAAAGAGTAGCTCAGGCAGATAAGGCTTACGATGAGATGCTGAAAAATGGTACCTCAGACATTATTAATAACGTAAAGAAGGCTCTTTCTGACAACTCTGACGGAATCAATCAGGTAGAGTATGATAAGGAATTAAATGCCTGGGCCAATACTACTTTTGACAAATATGACGAGGTAAAAGTGAACTGGAAGATCTGGGAGACAGCAGCAGAGATCGCAGAGATCTATGATGATGCCAAAGATACCAGAAGGTGGATGGATAATGAGTATAATGCATCCAAAGTACAGGAGATCTTTAATTATCTCGGAATCACCCAGTGGGCTGTCAGCACGGCGCAGAGAGAGGCTGCCATGGATGCCATAATAAAGGCATACCGTGAAAATATGGCAGAGTATGAAAAGCAGCTTGCCGTGATCAATGCACTGGATGCAAAGAACAATGCAGAAGCCTCCGCTAAAACAGCAGAAGATATTGCAAATGCGGCAGAGGCATCAAAGAATGCAGCGCAGGCGGCAGAAAATGTGATCAGTACGGCGCAGGATACAATTACTGCAGCCGAGGACACATACAATGATGCAAAGGCAAAACTGGATGCGGTAAAGGATGCAGCCAGGAAGATAAAGGCACCGTCCACGCTGGAGCTGCAGAGACTGTTTGAACAGATTCAGAGAGCAGAGCAGAAGGTAAAGGATACAGAGGAGTCTCTAAAGGAAGCAGTAGCTGCAAAAAATGCAGCAGAGAACTTTAAGAAATGGGCAGATTCACTGATTACCGACCAGTATACAAGAGCTTATGCACAGGCAGAAGCCGATGAAAACGGAAAGAAAACGCCACTGACTGAAAACCTGAAAAATTATGATACTTCCAATGACAAGGTAATTTCCAGACCGACCAGTGACTTCGTATGTGTATCTAAGGGAACCAGTTCTGTAAAGGTGCCTTACACTATTTACAGGGATTATGTAAATCTGATGTATCAGAAGGATTATGATTCCAAACCAAGAGGAAAAGGAATCTCCACTGGATCAACAATGGACGTGATCTACTGGGAAGTTGGAACGGATGGAAAGCTGTCAGGAAATTACTTTACAAGCCTGGATGAACTGACAACAGGCAGTACGTATTTTATTGGATATACCTTTAAGCATGAAAAGGATGGATACCATATTGACGGACTGATGTATAAGTATGAGGACAGTAAGGAAGAGCCGACAGCGACGCCAAGTGAATCGCCGACAGCGTCACCGAGCGGGACGCCGTCAGCAACACCGAGCACAGCTCCTTCAACAGCGCCCAGTACGACACCGTCTACGGCACCTGGCGGTGGTGATGGTGGATCCACCGGAAACACTGTGACCATTGAGGATCAGGCAGTGCCGCTTGCAGCAGTGCCGGCAGATGCACCGGCAGTTCTCGGTGCAAGAAGAGCAGCGCAGGATGAAGAGCCGGCAGTTCTTGGCGTGAAGAGAGGTACAGACCAGGCAGTGCTTGGTAAGAGAAGAAGCCCGAAGACAGGGGACAGCACAGAAGTATTTGCATGGGCAGGAACCATGGCAATAGCAGGTGCGGCAGCAGTCGTATCCGGCGCAAAGCTTGCCAGGAAAAAGGAAGAAGATTAAATTCCATTTTCTGGCAGAATATCTGCCGGCAGATGATTAAGAAGGGAAAACTCCGTGTATACTCATAAATGGTATAGACGGAGTTTTTGCCTGAATTTTAGCGATTTTTTACAGGGAAAGATATTGACAAGGAAAAAGGAAGCAATTATACTAATCTAGTGTGCGGCAAAAGGCATATACTTTTTGTGTGCACAGAAACTTTTTGATCTTATATACAGGAGGTGAAACAGAATGCCAACATTTAACCAGTTAGTCAGAAAAGGACGTCAGACATCAGTTAAGAAGTCAACGGCTCCTGCTTTACAGAAAGGATGGAACTCCCTTCACAAGAAAGCAACCGATACTTCTGCTCCTCAGAAGAGAGGTGTTTGTACTGCTGTTAAGACTGCAACCCCTAAGAAGCCTAACTCAGCTCTGAGAAAGATCGCCAGAGTTCGTCTTTCCAACGGAATTGAAGTAACAAGCTACATTCCCGGTGAAGGACACAATCTGCAGGAACACAGCGTTGTTCTGATCAGAGGTGGTAGAGTAAAGGACTTACCCGGTACCAGATATCACGTAATCAGAGGTACACTGGATACTGCGGGAGTTGCAAACAGAAAGCAGGCCCGTTCCAAATATGGTGCCAAGAGACCTAAGGCAGCTAAATAAGTTTTTGGAACAGATTGGACCCACAAACAGAACTAATTATAGTGTTGGAATTCTGTTAGTATAAAGCAGACTTACCCGCACGAACACAATATGTGTATTAAATTAGAACGACACACTGTGAGTACCGATGATTTATTATTTAATAAGGAGGGAAGAACCGTGCCACGTAAAGGACATATTCAGAAAAGAGATGTGTTAGCAGATCCTTTATACAACAACAAGGTTGTTACCAAGCTGATCAACAACATCATGTTAGATGGTAAGAGAGGCGTAGCACAGAAGATTGTATACGGCGCATTTGCTACAGTAGAAGAGAAATCCGGTAAGCCGGCTCTTGAAGTTTTCGAAGAGGCTATGAACAACATCATGCCTGTTCTGGAATGTAAAGCAAGACGTATCGGTGGTGCTACCTATCAGGTACCTATCGAAGTTAGACCTGACAGACGTCAGGCACTTGGTCTCCGTTGGTTAACAATGTTTTCTCGTAAGAGAGGCGAAAAGACCATGGTAGACAGACTTGCAAATGAAATTCTTGATGCTGCAAACAATACAGGTGCTGCAGTTAAGAGAAAAGAAGACATGCACAAAATGGCAGAAGCAAACAAGGCATTTTCACATTATCGTTTCTAAGCCTTGCCTTTTGCCCGGACTAATATAAGGAGGAAAAACCTTTGGCTGAAAGAGAATATCCATTAGAGCGAACCAGAAACATTGGTATTATGGCTCACATCGATGCTGGTAAGACTACTCTGACAGAGCGTATTCTGTACTACACCGGTGTTAACTACAAGATTGGTGATACTCACGAAGGTACTGCTACCATGGACTGGATGGAACAGGAGCAGGAAAGAGGTATTACCATCACATCAGCCGCTACAACATGCCACTGGACTTTGGAAGAGAACTGCAAGCCTAAGCCGGGTGCACTGGAGCATCGTATCAATATCATTGATACCCCTGGACACGTAGACTTTACTGTAGAAGTAGAGCGTTCACTTCGTGTACTGGACGGTGCTGTTGGTGTCTTCTGTGCAAAGGGTGGTGTAGAGCCTCAGTCAGAAAACGTATGGCGTCAGGCTGATACCTATAATGTTCCGAGAATGGCTTTCATCAACAAGATGGACATTTTAGGTGCCAACTTCTACGGGGCCGTAGAACAGATCAAGACAAGACTTGGCAAGAATGCGATCGTTCTTCAGTTACCTATCGGTAAGGAAGACGAATTCAAGGGAATCATTGATCTTTTTGAAATGAAAGCATATATCTACAATGACGATAAGGGTGAAGACATTACCATTACTGATATCCCGGACGACATGAAGGATGATGCTGAATTATATCGTTCCGAACTCATCGAGAAGATCTGCGAATTAGATGACGATCTGATGATGATGTATCTGGAAGGTGAAGAACCTTCTGTAGAGGAAATGAAGAAAGTATTAAGAAAAGCAACCTGTGAGTGTACAGCTGTTCCCGTCTGCTGCGGTTCCGCATACAGAAACAAGGGTGTACAGAAGCTCCTTGATGCGATTCTTGAGTATATGCCTGCTCCTACAGATATCCCTCCTATCAAGGGAACTGACCTGGACGGCAACGAAGTTGTAAGACATTCTTCTGACGAGGAGCCTTTCTCAGCGCTTGCGTTCAAGATCATGGCCGATCCTTTCGTTGGAAAGCTTGCATTCTTCAGAGTTTACTCCGGTACAATGAACTCCGGTTCCTATGTACTGAATGCTACAAAAGATAAGAAAGAGCGTGTAGGACGTATCCTTCAGATGCACGCAAACAAGAGAGCAGAGCTTGACAAGGTTTACTCCGGTGATATCGCCGCTGCAGTAGGCTTCAAGTTCACTACAACAGGTGATACCATCTGTGATGAGCAGCATCCTGTTATTCTGGAATCCATGGAATTCCCTGAACCCGTTATCGAGCTCGCTATCGAGCCCAAGACAAAGGCAGGACAGGGCAAGATGGGTGAAGCTCTTGCAAAGCTTGCTGAAGAAGATCCTACTTTCAGAGCTCATACTG
>CACXDC010000134.1 GCA_902766365.1 uncultured Lachnospiraceae bacterium
ACGGTGGGCAGGAAGTGTATCCCCCGCATAGGGAATGTCAGCTTCCCGTATCACCTCGTGTAAAGGTGGGAACTGTTCATCCCGGCCGGCACAGCTTTTCAGGAAGTCCTCCCTCTGTTTGTAAAACATATTTATTATTAATTTACTCATATTCAAATGCTCCAAAATCGTACTAGTCTCATCTTAATTTTTTTGGCCGGATTTTTCAAGAGATAAATTGAAAGAATATATTTAAGAAGAGAATGATTGCATTGGTGAAAACGGTTTGATACAATGAAAGGTGGTTAAATAGGACAACAGGAAGGATATTACCTTGACAGAATTTTTTGAAAAGCATAGAAAATTATTTTTTTATCTGATACTGGGAGCCGCCTTTATCACAATTTACGCATATAATCTGCTGACACCGTATCTGTCAGATGACTATGCCTATCTGATCGATGTCAGGCAGGCGGATTCGCTGCTTGACCTGATCCGGCAGCAGTATGGGGAATACCTGTCGAACAGCGGCAGGATCATCGGGCAGTTTAATGTAAGGCTGTCCCTTTCGGTGGACAAGCAGGTGTTTAATGTGGTCAACAGCCTGATGTTCCTGGCACTGGTGGTCCTGATCTACGAAAACATACAGAGAAAGAAGAAATATGACAGCTTTGTGCTGCTTATGATCCTTTCGTTCCTGTGGCTGTTTTCCGTGGAGTTTGGACAGACCATGCTGTGGATCTGCGGTGCCTGCAATTATCTGTGGGGCAGTGTGATCATACTTCTGTTTGTTACGATATACAGGAAGCTTCTGCAGAAGCCGGAGCGGAAGCATATGGTACTGACGGGGATCGGCATGTATCTGCTTGGCACGATGGCGGGCTGGTGTAATGAAAATACTTCAGGCGGCGGACTGTTCCTCCTTCTGCTTTACAGCCTGAATTTCTGGATCGACAGACGGAAAGAAAAAAAGAAAGCAATATATCCCTTTATGATCACAGGAGTGGCCGGCATGTGTACGGGACTTCTGGGGATGGTGATGGCACCCGGGGTCAGAAAGCGCAGTGCCACCATGTCAGAAGGAGATGAATATACAGGAGCAGTGGGACTTCTGTCACGGATCTACAAGGTGATCGTGAACATGCATGACCTGTTCCTTGTACTGATCGTGATAGCAGCGCTTGTGCTGGTGCTTCTTTCCCTGCAGGGAAAACTTAAGACATTTGCCAGTGTGAGGACGAATGATACAGTGCTGTTCAGCCTTGCATTCCTGGCAACCTCTTTTGTGCTTGCCATTATTCCGACACCTGCAAACCGTGCCTTTTTCGGAGCAGGGGTATTTCTGATGATCGCCTGTATGCAGGGGATCGTGGATATAAAGCAGGAGAAGGAGATAACAGGGCGGTTCCTTTCCTATGGACTTGTCAGTGTGCTCTGTGCCATCCTTTTCTTTACCTATGTGGAAAATCTGGTGAATCTGGCAAGGATTTACCGTGAGGAGAATGAGCGGGTCGCCCTGATCGAGGCTGAACACGGAGAGAACGAAGACGGAATCGTAGTGATTCCGCAGTTCAGGGAAGAGTTCAGGACAGTCTACAGTGTGGCGCATGATTCTGACCTTACAGATGACAAGGAATACTGGATCAATCATTTTTATGAGATTTATTATGATATTGGAAATATTACGGCAATTCCACGGGATGAGTGGGATGCCCTTTATGGAAATAAGGAGTGAGCAGGATCAAGATGCAGGAGCTGACAGATAATCCCTGTAATCTGTGTGACAGGGAATGCGGTGTAAACCGCAGACAGGGAGAAAAGGGATACTGCTTTTCAGGAAGCCGGCCGGTGGTGGCAAGAGCCGCCCTGCATATGTGGGAAGAACCCTGTATTTCCGGGGAAATGGGAAGTGGGGCCGTCTTTTTTGCAGGCTGCAGTCTGCGCTGTATCTACTGCCAGAATTTTGAACTGGCAAGAGGAAGAAAGGGACGTGAAGTTACCACAGAGGAGCTTGCAGATATTTTCCTTTCCCTGCAGGAACAGGGTGCAGCCAATATCAACCTGGTGACCCCTGATCATTTTACCCTTGCGGTGATCCCAGCTGTAAGACTGGCAAGGGAAAAGGGACTCACGCTGCCTGTGATCTATAATTGCAGTGGGTATGAAAAAGAAGAACTGATAGAGAGCCTTCAGGGAACTGTAGATATTTTCCTGGTGGATTTCAAATATATGGAAGAAGAACTGGCAGGGAAGTATTCCTTTGCACCCGATTATCCGGAGGTGGCGAAGAAGGCACTAGCCAGAATGACAGAGCAGGCAGGGACTCCGGTATTTGATGAGCGGGGCATGATGCAGAAGGGTGTTATTGTAAGACATCTGCTCCTGCCGGGACATAAGAGAAATGCCAGAAAGGTGATCAGCTATATACAGCAGAACTACGGGGACAGCGTTATTTTAAGCCTGATGAACCAGTATACCCCGTTTGAAAGACTGAAAGAAAGAGAAGACTGCAGGGAGCTTTGCCGGAAAGTGACAAAGCGGGAGTATGAAGCAGTCATAGATTATGCCCTTTCCCTTGGAATGGAAAATGTTTTTATCCAGGAGGGGGAGACAGCAGAGGAAAGCTTTATTCCGGAATTTGACGGGGAAGGTGTTCCGGATAGGCAGCAGGAGGAGCAGACATGGCAGGAAGAAAGCAGCCAACAATAGGAATGATGGTAAGCGGGATCATGGATGACTTTACCAGACCGGCCTGCAAGGGCGCTATGAAAATAGCAAAGGAGCTGGATGTAAATCTGATCGTGATTCCGGGGAAATATATAGACAGGGATGTGTCGGACAATCCGGATCTTGCCTATGAATATCAGTACAGCAGTGGATTTTCCTTTGTAAAGCCGGAAAATCTGGATGCGGTCATAGTGGCTGCGGGTTCTATCGGATGTTTTACTTCCCGGGAAAGGATCAGGGAGCTGATCAGCCAGTTTAAGGGAATCCCCTGTGTGCTGATCTCCTATCAGCTGGAGGGCTATCCTTACGTACAGTTTGACAATGCCAGTGGTATCCGGGAAGGAATGAAGTATCTGATCGAGAAAATGGGCTGCCGGCACATTGGCATGGTGGGCGGAAGCCTGGATAATACAGATGCACAGGAGAGAAGAAATGCCTATATAGATGCGCTGGAATCCCATGGTATTACGTTTCATGAAAGAACTTATGTAACCGGAAACTTTACCAGAAACTGTACCGGAGCGATAAAGAAGCTTCTGGATGAGAACCCGGAACTGGATGCAGTATTCTGTGTCAATGATGACACGGCAATAGGAATGTATGAGGAGCTTAATCACCGGAAAAAGCTGATCGGCAGAGATATCAAGATCTTTGGGTATGATGATGTGATCCAGTCAGCCAAGATGAATCCGCCTCTTGCGTCTGTCCGTGCAGACAGCACTGATCTTGGAGCAGAAGCACTCCGTATGGCAGTATCCATGGCGGCAGGAGAAAACATGGAAAGCCGGATTCTGCCAGCCCGTTTTATCCGCAGGGAATCCGCAGGAAATCAGCTTTTTGAAGAAAAGAGCGGAGAGTCTCTCGGGCTTAAAACGGCAGAAGATTATTTTAATGACAGTTTTTACCGTCACAGAAATGAGCGGGAAAATCCTTTTATGATCCAGATCTGGGAGACTTTCCGGAAGCTGGCGGAAACTTTATTTGGTGTGGTGAAGGACAATGCTTTTGGGATGGCTGAGGTTCCGGATATTTTCGAGGCACTGACACAGTTCCGGGATGCAAAGGGGATCGAATATGCAGATCTCAGTATTCTGCTTTCCTGCTTTGAAGAGGTTTACCGGATCCAGAAGAAGGAACTGACAAGCCTTGAGGATAAATATGAACTGCAGAAGCTGTATTTTACCATTTACAGAAAGATCCTGCAGGCTACAGACACCGAGATCGGAAAGATGTCTGAAGATAAGGAAAAAGAAAATTACGCCATGAAAATGTTTATCAGGGATGCACTTTCCTTCGAAAAAGGAAACGATTTAAGCTACGCATCCATGATCAGCAATCTGGAATGGCTGGGGATAAAGAACGCCTGCATATATACCTTTAAGGAGCCTGTGACACATCTGCCAGGAGAATATTTCAAAGCGCCGGATGAGCTTTATCTGAAAGCGGTTCTCCGGAATGGAAAGGTGGAAACGATTCCGGCGATCGTTCAGAAAACACCTCTTGCGTCCCTGTTCCGCAGAAGCCTGCAGGGAACGGAGGGTGAGACAACATTTATGTGTGCGCCGCTCTTTTCCAATGAGATCATCTACGGACTGGTTTTCTGCAACCTGACAGAGCAGGTATTTTTGAATGGCGAGTTCCTGATCAACCAGATGAGCTCTGCAGCGAAGATGATCACACTGCTGAAGGCAAATGAAAAGATCCAGCAGGAGCTTGAAGACAACCTGCTTGTCATGAAGGAAAATAATGTCGCACTGGACAATCTTTCCAAGCTGGACAGTCTGACCGGTATCTGGAACAGGCGGGGCTTTGATATTGAGGGAGAGAGACTGATCAGGCAGGCACAGGAAAAGGGACAGCATGTGCTGGCAATCTATGTGGATATGAATAACCTGAAGATCATCAATGACAGGTATGGACATGAAGAAGGAGACTTTTCCATCAAGCTGATCAGTGCAATCCTTTCAGAGCGGATGAAAAATCAGGGAATTGCCGGCAGGATCGGTGGAGATGAGTTCGCCTGTCTGACGATCACGGAGGAAGCAGACGATGGCAGGAACCTGATTGAAGATATTTACCGTGATTTTCATTCCTTTAACAGGGGAAGCGGGAAGGTTTACAATATTACAGTATCGGCCGGAGCAGTGAACCTGGCTGCTGATAAGGTGACATCACTTCAGGAAATGCTGACACAGGCAGATGAAAAGCTTTACGAAGTAAAGAAATACAGAAAAAAAGATGTCGTGAAGCGGGAGTACAGAAAATAGATGAGAGACAGAATCAGAAAATGCGCAGCGTGGATGCTGCTTGGCATAATATTGTTTACGTCCTTTTGCAGCCCGGTATATGCCAGCTCCATGGAGAGGGAAGATACGCCGGATTACAAGGTGGCATTCTATGCCTTTGACTGCTACCATATGCAGGATGAAAACGGAAATAAAACCGG
>CACXDC010000135.1 GCA_902766365.1 uncultured Lachnospiraceae bacterium
GTCAGGGCAAACATCCGCCAGCCATAGTAAATGGCCATTCCCACCAAAAGCACAGAAAATATGATGATCTCCGGATCCTTTTTGCGTTCTGTATTAACGTGAAATTTCATCAGCTAACAAATCACCCATTCTGCTGCAGCCAACCTTCTCACAGCCCTCTGCCATGATATCGGCTGTCCTGTAACCTTTCTTCAATATGCTTTTGACTGCTGTTTCGATCGCATCTGCTTCTTTGTCAAGGTCAAAGGAATAACGGAGCATCATTGCCGCTGAAAGAACGGTTGCGATCGGATTGGCGATATCCATACCGGCAATATCCGGTGCTGAACCATGGCTTGGCTCATATAAACCGAATCTGGAATCATTCAGGGATGCACTTGCCAGCATACCGATAGATCCGGTCACCATACTTGCCTCATCAGAAAGGATATCTCCAAACATATTTTCTGTCAGGATCACATCAAACTGGGAAGGATCCCTGACAAGCTGCATGGCACAGTTATCTACCAGCATATGGGAAAGAGTAACATCCGGATAATCCTTCGCCACTTCTTCTACCACTTTTCTCCAGAGCCTGGAGGAATCCAGCACATTAGCCTTATCCACGCTGGTCACGATTCCTCTTCTCTTTCTGGCAATATCAAATGCCTTGATGGCAATTCTGCGGATCTCATTTTCATTATAAGTCAGTGTATCTACTGCTGTACGTACACCGTCAATTTCTGTAGTATGTCTTTCTCCAAAATAAAGTCCACCTGTCAGTTCTCTCATGATCAGAAGATCAAAGCCCTGATCACTGATATCCTTCCGCAGCGGGCAGGCATCAGAAAGCTCCTGATACAGCACTGCCGGTCTTAAATTGGCAAACAGATTCAGTGCCTTACGAATCTTTAACAGTCCCGCTTCCGGTCTCTTTTCCGGTGGAAGCTGGTACCAGGGTGAAGTACTGGTATTGCCACCAATGGAGCCCATCAGGACAGCGTCTGCTGCTTTGGCATCTGCAATCGCCTCATCTGTCAGCGGCACACCGTGTACATCAATGGAAGCGCCTCCCATCAGAATATCCTTATAGGCGATCTCGTGTCCGTAAACCTCAGCCACTTTGTTCAAAACCTTTTTAGCTTCCGCTACGATCTCCGGCCCGATTCCATCTCCCGGGATACAGGTAATATTCAGTTTCATAGTTTTCGGTCTCCTTTTTTATATTCCTGTAAACAAAATGAGGCGCTATAAGCGCCTCATTTCCAATTACGTTCTGCTTTATTCATTGTCTGCTTTTTCTACTTGTGCAATGGCAGCTTTCTGCATGGGAATGCGGCAGTTCTTATTGTTTCCGAATTCGACGATCACAGTGTCATCTGTAATGTCAATAATAATTCCATAAAAACCGCTGTTTGTCAGAACACAGTCACCTATTGCAAGCTGAGACAGCATTGCTGCCTGTTTCTTCTGTTCCTTCTTCTGTGGACGGATCATAAAGAAATAGATAAATACAAAGATTAAAACAATGTAAACGATCATGATCAGACCGCCCCCTGCTGCAGATCCTGTTGCAGCGGTACTACTCAGTAATGTATTGCCCATTAAATTTCCTCCTGAAAAATTGGTCTGCGGTCCTATTCAGGCAAATGACCGCAAATTTCATGCCTTAAAAAATATAATACACAATCCCCTGCTTAAAAACAAGACCTTTTTATTTTTCCTTCTGATCCGGCTCCTGTGCCATTCCTTCCAGTTTTCTCTTCTTATAGGCTGCAAACTCGCCGGCATCCAGGGCATCCCTGATCTCCGTCATCATCGTATTATAGAAATAAAGGTTGTGAAGCACACAGAGCCGCATACCAAGCATTTCTTTTGCCTTCAGCAGATGTCTGATATAGCCTCTGGAATACCGTCTGCAGGCAGGGCACTGGCAGCCTTCCTCGATCGGTCTGTCATCCAGCTCATACTTTGCATTGAACAGATTGATCTTCCCCTGATTGGTATACAGATGTCCATGCCGTCCATTTCTTGAAGGATATACACAGTCAAAGAAATCAATTCCTCTTTCCACACCCTCCAGGATGTTGGCAGGTGTACCTACTCCCATCAGATAAGTCGGTTTATCTACCGGCAGATACGGAATGGTTTCTTCTATAATATGATACATTTCTTCATGTGTCTCTCCGACAGCAAGCCCTCCTATGGCATAGCCATCAAGATCAAGCTCGGAGATACGCTTTGCATGTTCTTTCCGGATATCCGCAAATATGGCTCCCTGATTAATGCCAAAGAGCATCTGGTTTTTGTTGATGGTATCTTCAAGAGAATTGAGTCTTGCCATCTCCTGCTTGCAGCGTACCAGCCATCTGTAGGTTCTGTCCACTGAATTCTGCACATAGGTTCTCTCTGCCAGTGCAGAAGGGCATTCATCAAATGCCATGGCAATGGTAGATGCCAGATTGGACTGGATCTGCATGCTTTCCTCAGGTCCCATGAAAATCTTATGACCGTCAATATGGGAACGGAAGGTAACACCTTCTTCCTTGATCTTCCGCATGCTTGCCAGGGAAAATACCTGAAAACCGCCGGAATCAGTCAGAATCGGTCTGTTCCAGGACATGAACTTATGCAGTCCGCCCATCTTCTTTACGATCTCATCTCCCGGTCTGACATGGAGATGATAAGTGTTGGACAGTTCGATCTGTGTCCCGATCCCTTCAAGATCCTCCGTAGATACGGCTCCTTTGATCGCCGCTACCGTTCCGACATTCATAAAGACCGGTGTCTGTACCACTCCGTGTACAGTGGTCAGTTCTCCTCTTTTGGCTCTGCCTTCCTGTTTCAATACTTTATACATAATAACACCTATAAATACTTATCCCAGAATTCCTCCAGGGTAATCCCTTCTTTGTTTATGGTTTCTGCAGCTTCCCTGCCAACATACCTGAAATGCCATGGTTCAAATTCAATCCCTGTAATATCTTCTTTTCCTTTGGGATAGCGTAGGATAAAACCATATTCATAGCTGTGCTCCGAAAGCCACTTTCCAGCTTTTGTCTCTGCGAACCCTTCATCCAGGGTTACATAATCATTGGAAATAATATCAAAGGCAAGCCCCGCCTGGTGTTCGCTGGCTCCTGGCACGGTTACTGCCTGGGAAGCCAGTGTATAGGCTTCCATATAAGACATTCCCTTTTTCATATAATTTTCTATTTTTCTGTTGAACAGACCTTCCTGATAATTCAGGTCTCTGTAAGGTGAACAGATGGCAAGTGCCACGCCTTCCTTCTCAGCATTCTGCATCATGGCAAGCAGATCTTCTATGATCCTTTCATCGCATTTCATCGTTCCCTTGATCGTTTTGATATTGCCAAGAGTCAGTTCATAATCATCTGGAATGGGATGCTGCTTGTTGATCAGGATCAGCTTCCAGTCATCTGTTGAAAATCCTTTCACCTCTTCTGTAACACTGTCCGCATTTTCGTCACTGACCTGCATTTCAGACAGTTCATCTTCATCCAGGATCTCAGACAGGGAATACTGGTATTCTGCAGAGGTTCCATGGCTGCTCAGGATTTCTTTCTGCTCTTCTTCCTCAAATGGACTCTTTCCTTCGTCCTGATCTGCAAAGGATATGGAATCATCCTCCAACACAGCCTCTACCAGTCCCTTTTCTCCATCCACAAAGCCACTGTCCTTCTGAAATACCGGATAGGCAAAACTGTTTCCCGCCATGAAGCAAAGCAGAATAAACATCACGCAGGTAAAACGTTTTGTGCCTCCCCTGAAATATTCGACGACCCGGAAGAACCAGATGCTTACAGCAAGTCCGATGATAGCCGGTATTTTCAGCAGCCTGCTTTTTCTGCCCATATAAATGAAATAATCTAAAACCCGTTCTTTTAACGATCTTTTCATTTGTCCACCATGTATCATTCTTTCGTAATTCCATGCTTTTACACACACTTTTTATCATAATACACAACTATAACGTTTGTACAGGGGTTTTATGAAATAAGTTGTACCTGTTATAAATTTTATTGCCAGAAACATAAGTTTTCGCTATAATCAATATCATATTGTTTTACGTTAACAGAACACTTCAGATTATAGATCAGGGAAAGGATACATCCATGGCAGGCTCATCATTTGGAACGCTTTTTAAAATAACAACATTCGGGGAATCCCACGGCAAGGCTCTCGGCGTCATCGTAGACGGCTGTCCCGCAGGTCTTTCCCTCTCCGAAGAAGATATCCAGATCTTTCTTGACAGACGTAAGCCCGGTCAGACAAAGATCTCCACACCCAGGAAAGAAAATGATCAGGTTGAGATCCTCTCCGGTGTCTTCGAGGGCAAAACTACCGGTACCCCCATCGCCATGATGATCCCCAATACTTCCCAGCGTTCCTCGGACTATGGTGAGATCGCAGTTACCTACAGACCGGGGCATGCCGATTTCAGCTTTGACTCCAAATTCGGATTCCGGGATTACCGGGGCGGTGGCAGATCTTCAGCCAGAGAAACCGCAGCAAGGGTGGCCGCCGGTGCTATTGCCAGCAAAATCCTCTCTTCCATGGGGATCCATCTGACAGCCTATACAAGATCCATCGGTCCCGTTTCCATTTCCGATGATCATTTTGATCCGTCAGCAATCTCCGAGACCTCAACCTGCATGCCTGACAGAGAGGCCGATGCAAGAGCCAGAGCTTTTCTTTCGCAGTGTATGGAAGAACATGATTCTGCCGGCGGCATTGTAGAGTGTGTGGTAAGCGGTGTTCCTGCCGGGATCGGTGATCCCGTATTTGAGAAGCTCGATGCGATGCTTTCCATGGCCGTGATGTCTATCGGCGCAGTGAAGGCCGTAGAGATTGGTGACGGAATCGCTGTCACTTCCAGAAAGGGTTCTGAAAATAACGATGCTTTCTATGCAGATCATGGGCAGATCCGCAAGAAAACCAATCATGCAGGTGGTATCCTTGGTGGTATCAGTGACGGCTCAGATATTATTCTCCGGGCACATTTCAAACCAACGCCCTCCATCTTCCAGAAACAGCATACGGTAACAAATACCCTCGAAAATACAGAGCTTGAGATCAGAGGCCGCCATGACCCCGTTGTTGTTCCAAGGGCTGTTGTGGTCGTGGAATGTATGACTGCCCTTACGATTCTGGATGCCTGCATGAAAAACATGACAGCAAGACTTGATTATCTGGTAGATTTCTATCAGTCTTAACCCGCCTGCAGCCTTCAGGCAGACGATTTCCAACTCAGATCAACTGGAAACAGACATCAAAAAGATCCGGGAACTGCTTTTTCCCGGATCTTCCTGTTTATGTATGACTCATATATTTTCTTTTACGTCCTCTGGCAGGCTCTCCTGTCAGTTCCCCCTTATGCCTCTTCTGCTGTCAGCTTATGGAAGATCACACAGTTCGGCTGGTCAACATCAATTTCCTTCCCGTTCATCACAATAATGTTTTTTTTCAGATCCACGGTAAAGAATGTCATGGTGTTAGATTCATGGTTCAGTGAAACAAGATGCCTGTTGTCCGGGAAAAGCGTGGCATCCTTCGGATAATCCCCGCTGATCGGCAGACAGAACAGCTTCTGGAGCATACCGCTCCTCTGATCGATCTCATAAAGCACTACACTGTTATCACCGGCATTGGAACTTACCAGATACCGGAAATCATAAGATATATTCAGTGCACTGGCTGCAGACCCGCCTGCATGATAATCATTCAGTGTTGAAATTGTCTGTATCTTCTCAAATTCCGGTGAATCATGATGTTCATCTATGTAATAATGATACACGTCTATATAATTTTTAAGTTCATGTACCACATACAGATATCTGCCATCCTTGGAAAACTTCAGATGCCGTGGTGCTGATTCCTGTTCACTTCTGATAATATCAACCTGCTGGAGCTTGCCGTTCTCGTGATCCAGTTCATAAACAACAATATGATCCATTCCAAGATCTGCAGCACACAGATATCTGTTATCCCTTGTCATCTTCACACAACTGATGTGCGGTCTGAAATTCCGCTCTGCAATGCTGCCAAGTCCTCTGTGGAAGATCTCATCTGTGATCTCGCCGACAGAACCGTCAGAATTAACGCGGAGTGCCGTCAGCTTGGCATCATGATAGCCTGCAACAAACAGAAACTTATCATCATAGTCAGTAGAAAGGTAACAGCCTCTCATTCCATTGATGGATGCCCGGTTGATTGCTTCAAGCGTGCCATCTTTCAGAATCCGGTAAGCCTCTACCCCAAAGTCGGTAATAGAATAAAGATACTTCTGGTTATGGGAAATCGTCACATACGAAGAATTGGTGATCTCTACTCTGTCCTTTTCTGTAAACCTTCCATGGTTCATATCCACATCATAAATTCGAATTCCGCAGCTACTCTGGTTGCCAGAGGTATAAGCGGATACATACGCTACATATTTTTCTTTGCTCATAGTCGTGTCCTTCCTGCTTCTTTCTGGATATCGTCAGACATGAAAATTTCTTCCTTTCGTCTGGATTTATTATATCTCCTGTTCTGCTTCAAATCAATCAAAATAAACCCCTTTTTTTAATTTGTAATTTTCCTGTAAAATCTGTTGACTTTCCTTTATCTGTATGTATAATAAATGGCAGTGCCAGTTTAGTAAAAGTAAACTTCAAGTTTATTATTTCTTCATTACCATCATACTGGCAGACTGGAGTATTTATGGAAATCGGGAAAAAAATAAGAGATCTTCGTATCCAGAAGAATCTCACACAGGAAGAACTTGCTGATCGCTGTGAACTGTCAAAGGGCTTCATCTCCCAGCTTGAACGGGATCTGACCTCTCCCTCCATTGCCACACTGATCGATATTCTTCAGTGCCTTGGCACGGATCTGAAGCATTTTTTTAATGATTCTGACGACGATCAGATCAGCTTTAAGGAAACCGATTATTTTGAAAAGATCGATGAGGAGCTTGGCAACAAAATAGAATGGATCATACCAAATGCCCAGAAAAATATGATGGAACCGATCCGCATCACACTGGAAAAGGGAGGCTCTACCTATCCGGACAATCCCCATGAAGGGGAGGAATTCGGTTATGTGCTGTCCGGCAGTATCTGTCTGATCCTTGGCAGCCGCACCATCCGGGTCAAAAAGGGAGAATCCTTCTACTTTACCGCCAACACCACTCACTACATCAGGGCCAGTGAGAAAACCGGAGCAACCCTGATCTGGGTCAGCACCCCGCCCAGCTTTTAAACCATAAATCTGACAAGGAGAACCATAATGAACAAGAAATTAATTGACCTGCAGCATATCACCAAATCCTTTGACGGCCAGATGATCCTGGACGATTTAAACCTCTATATCCGTGAAAACGAATTTCTGACTCTCCTTGGACCAAGCGGCTGTGGCAAGACCACTACCCTACGTATCCTTGGTGGTTTTGAAACACCGGATCAGGGACATGTGATCTTTGATGACCAGGATATCACAAAGCTTCCGCCAAATAAGCGGCAGTTAAATACCGTGTTCCAGAAATATGCCCTTTTTACCCATATGACCATTGCTGAAAATATCGCTTTTGGCCTGAAGATCAAAAACAAATCCAAATCCTATATCAATGACAAGATTGCCTATGCCCTGAAATTAGTGAACCTGGAAGGCTATGGCAGCCGTATGCCAGATTCCTTAAGCGGTGGCCAGCAGCAGCGTATCGCCATTGCAAGAGCTATTGTCAATGAACCCAAGGTTCTTCTTCTGGATGAACCCCTTGGTGCCCTTGACTTAAAGCTCAGACAGGATATGCAGTATGAGCTGATCCGTCTGAAAAATGAACTTGGCATTACTTTTATCTATGTCACACATGATCAGGAGGAAGCCCTCACCATGTCCGATACGATCGTGGTCATGAACCAGGGTTATATCCAGCAGATCGGCTCTCCCGAGAAGATCTATAATGAACCGGAAAATGCCTTTGTTGCAGACTTTATCGGTGACAGCAACATCATCGGCGGTACCATGATCGAGGATAAGCTGGTAGAGATCCTTTCTGCAAGGTTCCCCTGTGTGGATACCGGCTTTGGCACAAACCGTCCCGTTGACGTTGTGATCCGCCCGGAGGATGTGATCCTCTCTTCTCCCGCAAACGGAAGACTGACTGGTACTGTAACCCATCTGATCTTCAAGGGTGTCCATTATGAGATGGAGGTCACCACCCCAGACGGTTATGAATGGCTTGTCCATTCTACCGGTATGTATCCTGTTGGCACACAGGTTGGTATTGATGTGGATCCTTTCAATATCCAGATCATGCACAAGCCTGCATCTGAAGATGAGGAGGCTGTAAAGATCGATGAATAACTTTCGTAAAAAACTGCCCGGCACCCCCTACTTTTTCTGGTCCGTGCTGTTCATCATCATTCCCCTATGTATGGTGTTCTATTACGGCCTGACAGATAAAAGCGGTGCCTTTACCCTGGAAAATATCATAGCGATCGCCACAAGGGAGCACAGCAAGGCTTTATGGCTCTCGCTCCTTCTGTCCCTGATCGCAACTGTGATCTGCCTGCTGCTCTCCTATCCGCTTGCCATGATCCTGTGCAGCAGGAAAGGCGGTCAGCACAGCGTGATCGTATTTATCTTCATCCTCCCCATGTGGATGAATTTCCTGCTGCGTACCCTTGCCTGGCAGACACTGCTTGAAAAGACCGGCGTGATCAACAGTATCCTTTCTTTTCTGCATCTGCCGGCTTTAAATATCATCAATACGCCGCAGGCTATCGTCCTTGGCATGGTATATAATTTCCTGCCTTTTATGGTACTGCCGATTTACAATGCCCTTGCCAAGATTGATGAAAATGTGATCAATGCCGCCAGGGATCTTGGTGCCAATCCGGCCCAGGTGTTTTTTAAAGTAACACTTCCCCTGACCGTGCCCGGCATCATCAGCGGTATCACCATGGTATTCATCCCAGCACTGACGACCTTCGTGATCAGTAATCTCCTTGGCGGAAGCAAGGTCCTTCTGATCGGCAATGTCGTAGAACAGGAATTTACGCAGGCAAGCAACTGGCATCTCGGCAGCGGACTTTCCATTGTACTGATGCTGTTTATCCTGCTGAACATGATCGTTTCGGCGATCTTCGATAAAGATGGGGAGGGCTCTGTATTATGATCAAAACGGCTGCTAAAAAGTTTTATGTGTTTCTGATCTTTCTCTTTTTATATGCGCCCATTGCCACACTGATCGTTCTGTCCTTTAACGCCAGCAAGACAAGGGCAAAATGGGGCGGCTTTACTACCAGATGGTATGTTTCCCTGTTCCGGAATGATGCCATTATGAATGCCCTGCTCAATACACTTACCATTGCTCTCATTGCTTCCCTGACAGCTACTGTCATCGGAACCATTGCCTGCATTGCCATTATCAATATGAAAAAGAAATCCAGGGCCATCTGGATGGGTATCACCAATATCCCCATGCTGAATGCGGATATCGTAACCGGTATTTCCCTGATGCTGCTCTTCTTAAGCCTCGGTCTTAAGTTTGGCTATGGAACGATCCTGTTAAGCCATATTACCTTCTGCATCCCGTATGTGATCCTGAGTGTCATGCCGAGGATGAAACAGTTTAATACCAGTACCTACGAGGCTGCCCTGGATCTTGGTGCAGGGCCTGTATACAGCTTTTTCAAAGTGGTGCTGCCGGATATCCTGCCCGGTGTCCTGTCCGGTTTCCTGATGGCATTTACCATGTCACTGGATGATTTTATCATCACCCACTTTACCAAGGGTGCCGGTGTGGATACCCTTTCCACCAAGATCTATACCGAAGTCAAAAAAGGGATCAAGCCGGAAATGTATGCCCTTTCCACACTGATCTTTGTAACGGTACTGATCCTGCTCTTACTGATCAATAAAGCGCCTGCCGATAAAAAGCAGAAAGCCTAAGATATATTTTATTTATGATGAAGGAGATACTACAACAATGAAAAAGAAATTACTTGCTGCCATTTGCCTTTCCTTTACCTTTTCCATGCTGCTGACAGGCTGCGGCGCTGCAAAAAGCGAAAACGGTGAAGTCGTTGTCTACAACTGGGGAGAATATATCGATCCTGATACTCTTACCATGTTTGAGGAAGAAACCGGAATCCATGTGGTTTATGATGAATTTGAGACCAATGAGATCATGTATCCCAAAGTTGAAGCCGGTGCTACTGCCTATGATGTGATCTGTCCCTCCGATTATATGATCCAGAAGATGATCCAGAATGATCTTCTTGCCGAGATCAATTTTGACAACATTCCCAATGTAAAAAATATCGGTGACCAGTACTTTGAACAGTCCAGGGAATTTGACCCGGAAAACAAATACTCCGTTCCTTACTGCTTTGGAACTGTTGGCATCCTGTATAACAAGACCATGGTAGATGAGCCGGTAGACAGCTGGTCCATTCTCTGGGATGAAAAATACGCAGACAGCATTCTGATGCAGGATTCTGTCAGAGATGCTTTCATGGTAGCCCTGAAGCTGAACGGCTATTCCATGAATACCCTGGATGAAGGCCAGCTTGCCACAGCCAGAGATTCCCTGATCGCACAGAAACCTCTCGTCCAGGCCTATGTCATCGACCAGGTCAGAGACAAGATGATCGGCAATGAAGCTGCCATCGGTGTGATCTATTCCGGTGAAGCGATCTATACACAGAGAGAGAATGCAGATCTGGAATATGTGATTCCGAAGGAAGGTACCAATGTCTGGATCGACAGCTGGGTGATCCCGAAGAATGCCCCCAATAAGGAAAACGCAGAAGCCTTTATCAACTTCATGTGCCGGGAAGATATTGCCCTGATGAATTTTGAGTATATCACCTACTCTACTCCCAACATGGCTGCCCGTGAGCTGATCGAGGATGAGGATATCAAGAACTCCTCCATCGCTTTCCCTGATTTCTCCGACTATCAGAATCTGGAGACCTTCCAGTACCTTGGGGAAGACGGAGACGCTCTTTATAATGATTACTGGAAGGAAGTAAAGGCACAGTAATCCCACACACAAAAATATTCAAAAACAGGCTTCTGTAAGTACGCTGACAGGTAACCAGATTCCCGGATACCTGCCACGCTTATAAAAGCCTGTTTTTTCTTTATGCTATTCTCTTTTCATCCTGCCACATCAGGGTCTTACCTGTCCGTTACCGGTGATCCTGTATTTATAGCTGGTCAGCTCTTTAAGTCCCATTGGGCCTCTTGCATGAAGCTTCTGGGTACTGATCCCGATCTCGGCACCAAAGCCAAATTCAAATCCATCTGTAAATCTGGTAGACGCATTCACATAAACACAGGCTGCATCCACTTCATTCAGGAATTTCTCTGCATGCTCTTTGTTCTCTGTGATGATCGCTTCCGAATGCTTCGTATTATATTTATTGATATGGGCAATGGCTTCGTCCACACTTTTCACAGTCTTCATGGAAATAATGGCATCCAGATATTCTGTGCCGTAATCCTCTTCTGTAGCCGGTACACAGTCGATCACTTCACTGATTCTTTCATCCCCGCGGATCTCCACACTCTTTTCAGAAAGAGCCTTTGCCAGATCCGGCAGCAGCCTTTCCCTGATCTTTTCATGTACCACCAGAGACTCACAGGCATTGCATACCCCAAGACGCTGTGTCTTGGCATTGATGATGATGGGAATGGCCTTTCCGAGATCCGCATCCTCATCAATATAAATATGACAGTTGCCGGTTCCTGTCTCGATAACCGGTACGGTACTGTTTTCAACCACACTGCGGATCAGTCCGGCTCCGCCCCTTGGGATCAGGACATCCACATATTCCTTCATTTTCATAAATTCCATGGTCACTGCCCGGTCTGTGGCATCAATAAAGGAAATGGCATCCTCTGTCACACCGCTTTTCTTAAGACCCTCCCTGATCACAGAAACGATCGCCTGATTGGAACACAGGGCATCACTGCCCCCCTTTAATATGACGGCATTGCCGCTTTTAAAACACAGGGAAAAAGCATCTGCCGTGACATTTGGCCTGGATTCATAAATGATCCCAACAACCCCGAGCGGTACTCTTCTCTTTTCGATCACAAGGCCATTCGGTCTGTGAATGGTTTCCAGCAGTTCTCCGACAGGATCCGGCAGCTGTGTTACCTTTTCGATCCCTTCTGCCATTCCCCTGATCCTCTCTTCTGTCAGACGCAGACGGTCGATCAGTCCTGCTTTCATTCCCTTTTCTTCTGCTCTTGCGAGATCCTTTTCATTGGCAGTAAGGATCCTGTCTGCCTCTGTCACCAGTGCCTCTGCGATCGCAAGCAGTGCCTGGTTCTTTTCCTGCTCCGAAAGCTTCTGCACCTCATACTTTGCCTGTACGGCTTTCTGCCCTGTTTCCTGTAATGCTGTCATATGTTTCCCCTTTCTTTCAGATATGTCTGATCACTTCAGATTCTGTGATCACCATATCCACCTTTCTGTCCTGCTCCTCACAGGGAATGGTAACCGGTGCGATCTGCACATCAAAAGCAAGTCCTGCGCTTGTCACAGACGGAAACGCCTTCAGGAACCTGTCATAGAATCCCTTTCCATACCCCATCCTGTTTCCGGATCTGTCAAACACGGAACCAGGTGCCAGCAGAAAGGTCTTCTGCTTTGCAGTTTCCTCTGTAAACAGCTTTTCCTGATCCTCCTGTGGTTCCCGGATGCTCTGATATCCTGCATGAAGATCTGTCAGGGAGCTGATCTCATAAAAGGAAATCGTCATTCCCTCCACCACCGGTGCGAAAACATGCTTTGGATTTTCTGAAAGGAACATGGCTTCCACGAATCCGGTTGTCATGACTTCACTGCGGTAGTCCAGATAGACAAGTACATTTTCAGCCTCCTGAAATTCCGGCTGCTTTCTGATGTTCTCCCAGATCTGCATGCTTTTCTGAAGCCGTACCTCTGCCCCCAAAGCATCCCGATACCCAAGATACTTACTTCTGATACCCTGTTTGTGCATCCTGCTTTTGTTCTCCATAGGCAATCCTCCCTGCAATTTCTTCAGCAACTTTTATTCCATCCATGGCGGCAGAAGTGATACCACCGGCATAACCGGCACCCTCTCCGCATGGGAATAATCCTCTGATGTCAGATTCCAGATGTTCATCCCGAAGTATCCTGACCGGAGATGAAGTTCTGCTTTCCACTCCTTCGATCAGGACACTGTCGTCTGCAAATCCCGGAATCACTTTTGAAAAATCTTCCATACCAAGGGCAAAATCCCTGGAAAGCTCCTCCGGAAGTATTTCATGTACCTTTCCAAACTGCCATGCTCCCTTGATACAGGGAGAAAATTCTGCCATGCCCCTCTCTGCATCCTTTTCTTTCCTGATGGATACCTGTGCTGCATCCGGCAGCAATGTATCGTCTTTCTCGTTTGTCTCTCCCTGCAAAGCAGCCTCCCGGAAATCCCCAAACCGTTCTACCGGTACGCTTCCCTTTCCTGCAAGATAAGCCTTTCGTTCCAGTTCTCTCTGAAAAGCCACTCCTGACAGGGGATCTGTGCCATCTCCGTAATCAGAAGGACTGATGGTGATGATCACAGCACTGTTGGCGTTTTTACTGTCACGCTTATAATAACTCATCCCGTTCACGGCAAGATGTCCTTCTTCCGAAGAAGCATTTACCACATAGCCACCTGGACACATGCAGAAGGAATATACCCCTCTTCCATTTACTGATGCTGTCAGCTTATAGGGTGCACTGCCAAGGATCTCATTTTCTTCCATGCCATACTGGGCCTGGTTGATCAGCTTCTGTGGATGCTCTACCCGGAATCCTACTGCAAAGGGCTTTGGCTCCATGGGAATCTGCTTTTCCTTCAGAACAGCGAAGGTATCCCTTGCACTGTGCCCCGGTGCCAGTACCACATAGGAAGCCTTCAGCCTCTCACTGTCATTGATCACAACCCCACTGATCCTGCCATTCTCCGTCAGAAGATCTGTCACCCTGGCCTGAAAGCGGATCTCTCCGCCGTGTTTTATGATGGTTTTTCGCATATTCTGGATGACATGATATAACACATCTGTCCCGATATGGGGTTTGTAATCATATCGTATTTCTTCCGGTGCCCCTTCCTTAACAAAAATAGAAAGCACCTTCCGGTTCCGTCCTGATTTATCCTTCACCAGGGTATTCAGCTTGCCGTCAGAAAAAGTTCCGGCACCGCCTTCCCCGAACTGCACATTGGACTCGGTGTCAAGGACACCCGTTTCCCAGAACTTCTGTACATCACGGGTACGTTCCTCTACTGCTTTTCCACGTTCTAACAAAATGGGCTTAAACCCTGCTTCTGCCAGCATATAACAGCAGAACAGACCAGCAGGTCCGGCACCGATGATAACCGGTCTTTCCTTTCCCTGATATCCCTGTACCGGGAAATGATATTCTGTTTTTTCAACACGCATGACCTGCTTCCTGTCACAGCGTTTATAAACCTGGTCTTCCTTTTCTACTGCAACATCTATACTGTACTGAAAGAACAGCTCCGGCTTTTTTCTGGCATCCACAGATCTCCTCAGGATCGTGTAGGAGGGCGTTTTGGGAAGACGCAGTATCTTCCGGATCTTCTGTTCCAGTTCTTCCTTCGTATGGGTGATCGGCAGTTTTAATTGACTGATTCTGAGCATTTCTGGTTCCTTACTGTATTCCTTATTCTTTCTCTGATTCCGGCTGCACTTCTTCCGGCTATGACACCGCTTGTCCAGGCAAACTGCAGATTATATCCGCCACATTTTCCGTCCACATCCAGAAGCTCCCCTGCAAGATATAACCCCTTCTGCTTCAGGGATTCCAGATGCTCCGATACCTCCTGAAGAGGAATACCGCCTGCGCAGACCTGTGCATGTTCTGTGCCGTTTGGCTGTTCGATATGTACAATAAGCTTCCTGTAGCATGACATCAGCTTTCTGACCCCGGAAAGCCCGATTTCCTTTACTTCCTGCTCCTTCTTCAATCCCTGCAGATGCAGTATGGCTTCATTCAGCTTACTGTTTGAAAGTCCAAGAACAAAATCTGAAATCTTGTATTCCTTCAGCTTTTCATAGCGGTCATGGATCATTTCTTCAAAAGCTTCTTCTGTAAATTCCGGCAGCAGATTTATCTCTGCTGTTACCTTTTTCTTTTCAAGAAGCGCATATCCTGCTACTCTGCTGAACTGGAATACCGGAATCCCGGAAATTCCATAATCAGTAAGCTGCAATTCTCCTTCCTCTTCTGCAAGCCTCCTGCCATCCGCAGATAATGTAATGCGTGCCTTTGTTCTGACTCCTGCCACTTCCTTCAGGAAAGGATCACTGCACCGGAGCTGTACCAGTGCCGGAACTACCGGAGTAAGATGGTGTCCAAAGCCCTTCGCCAGACGATAGCCATAAAAATCCACTCCCTTTTTCAGTGATGCCGGGCTTCCGCAGGCAAGGATCAGTCTGTCAAAGGCCTCTTCCTTCTTTCCATATCTGACAAGAAACTGCTGTTTCTTCTGATGAAAACAGGCCTCTGTTATCTCTGTCTCACACAGGACTCTTACATGATATTTCTCAAGGCTTCTCTCAAGCACATCTCTGATCGTTGCTGCCTGTTCCGTATAAGGATAAAGATAGCCATTCCGTTCCCTGACCAGGATTCCGTTTTCCTTAAGGAAGCTGATCATATCCTGGCAGGAAAATTCATCAAAGAAGCCTTCCAGCTTTGATTTATCCTTACAGTAATACATTCCCATGTGAAAATCAAGATTACTGAAGTTACATTTTCCATTACCGGTCGCTAAAATTTTCTTACCGGCTTTATTATTCTTTTCAAAGACAGTCACACTTGCTTTCTGCTCTGCAGCCGCTATCGCTGCCATCATCCCGCATGCTCCACCGCCTATAATTCCAATTTTCATCTTTTCTCCATTCCCATCAGCTCGAATAAGATTCCAGAAAATGATACAGCTCACTTTCTGTCCCGATCCATTTCATATGAATGATCTCGTTCTGAAGCTCCCATGGCAGATTTTCAAGTAAAATCCCTGTATTGAGATACATATGCGTCAGACTTCTGTCATACACAACCACCTTATGGTCTTCGCAGACCAGGTAATATCCTTCTTTGGCTTTTTCATAATTCTTCCGCACCACGACACGATCTCCGGAAAAGGATAACAGTTCCACACCGGACAGGCCTTCTTCCTGATCAGTCAGAGAAGGGCTTTTTTCATAAAGCTCCAGCTCCTGCTGCAGTTCTTCCCTGGTCAGCCCTACATATTTCTGTGGCGCGTTTTCTTCCCTTTCTGACATTTCCCCGGTAAAGGCATCATAGGTCATGACGATATAGTCTGTATCAGCGGTCAGAACCGGAGCCTTCTGATATCCTGTCTCTATCGCAGTATCTGCTGATCCTTCTTCTGTTTCTTTCTGCTTTTCCTTTACAGCCGCCCCATCTCCCGGATAAAAAAAATGCTCCGCCATCACCCCGGAAAAGGCGCCTATTGTAAACATGACAGCCGGATATATAAAAAACAGGCTGATACGTTTTACAAATTTCATAGCAATTCACCTTTTACTATTCCTTTTTATAAACAGTATCAGCCAAAATATCCGGTTCTATACTACAGAAGCCTTGTCAGTTTTCCGATAAACAGAATCATACCAGAAAGAGGGAGCTTCTGGATCTCGTCCTCGTTTATCGCTTTCAGCACAAGAAGTAATACGATGTAGATCACAATTCCTACAGGAATACAAATGATCATGGAAACTGTACTTCCTGCAAAAGAACCAAGAAGCTTATTGAATGCCAGGCATACCAGTCCGGCTGCTGCAGCCGTTGCCGCGGGGAATGCCAGTCCTCTCATGTAATCTATCCTGTACTGTATCCCCCTGAGTACCAGTACAAAAGATAACGCAGCAAAAACTGCAAGCGGCACGATCTGTGCAATCAGAATGCCAAGCAGGGAATCTCCCATGCTCTGCAGCAAAATGATCAGCAGAATACCGTGGACAATCGCTGCAATCCCCTCCAGGCTGAGTACATATCGCATTTTTCTCATTCTGACCAGTAATTCCGCACTTGCATAGCTTATGGCAAACAGTGGGATCAGGATACTTCCTGCTGCTACCGCCTGTGCCAGTGGTGCATTATTCCCCTTAAAAAACAGATTCAGCAGATTTTCAGAAAATACTGCCGTA
>CACXDC010000136.1 GCA_902766365.1 uncultured Lachnospiraceae bacterium
ACCTTCCTTGGGGTGTCTCATGGCGCAGATGTCTGCAAAGCAGGAGATTACCCTTATTGTGTCTGCAACGCTTTCTCCCTTGGCTGCAGAGGAATTTGATGCATCTGCAAAGCCCAGCGTTTTGCCGCCAAGGCGCAGCATAGCAGTCTCAAAGGACAGTCTTGTTCTGGTACTTGGCTCATAGAAGCAGGTAGCCAGTTTTTTGCCGGTGCAGGCATGGGCGTATTTTTCACGGTTCTTTTCAATGTCACCGGCAAGATCAAAGAGATGATCCAGTTCTTCTACCGTGAAATCAAGAGGATTCATTAAATGTCTCATAACAGAGAACTCCTTCCATAAATATTTTTATTCACAGGAAAGGTCTGGAACAGATTTCCTGTGCAGACATAGAAAATCGAAGAGCGGTGAAGCTCTTCGATTCAATTTTTATTATTTAAATGTTAACAGATCAGCAACTGCTTTTCTTCTTGGAGCAACAGGTTCTTCATCAGGGATTCCAACAGGAATCAGAACAGCCACCTCCTGGTTTTCAGGAAGCTCTAATAAAGAAGCAGCCTTTGCTTCATCAAAGATACCCATGATAACGGATCCGAGTCCCTTTTCATATGCGGCAAGACAAAATGCTTCAGCGGCAACACCCGCATCGAACATCTGCCAGCCATCTTTTCTGTCAGTGGAATAAGAGCCATCTCTTTCAAAACCACTTCTTCCTTTGATAAAGGAAAGACAGATCAGCATGGGAGCGTTTTTGATAATCTCACCATTGTGGGGATAAGCGTCTGTACATTCATCAGCAATCTGATCCTTCAGGGCACCTTCTACAGCGACATATCTTGCGATCTGGGAATGTTTCCAGCTCGGTGCATAAGAAGCAGCTTCAATTATTTCGTTTACTACCTCATGGTCAACGGGAGTGTTCTTGAATTTGCGGATACTTCTGCGGCCCATGATACATTCTTTTGCAGTCATGATAACCCTCCTTTTTGCCTATTTTTCCTATCATAGCACAAGAACAAATTTCTTTCAAGAATACTTTGCATTCTAAGAAGGGATATTGTACAATAGCTTTATTACAAAGGAAAAGAGAGGGAGATGTTTATGGCTGCAGAGTTAAAAGAGAAGAAAAGATGGCTGTTTTTCGGACTTCCTTTTACATTTACGACATATACGATCAAAGAGAATGTGCTGACAGTAAACAGTGGATTTCTGAAGAAGGTGGAGAGCGACTGCTACATGTACAAGATCCAGGATGTGGAGCTTGTAAGTACACTGTTTGAGAGAATGTTCGGACTTGGTACGGTGATCTGCTATACAGGAGATACGACGGATCCAAAGCTTCCGCTGATCCATATTAAGAATGCCAGGACGGTGAAGGATTTTATCCTGGAGATGTCTGAGGTAGCCAGACTGAAGCGCAGAACAGTGAACACACTGAATATCGGAGCAGACGTGACAGATCTTGACGGAGATGGGATCCCGGATTAAGTAAGAGCGGTATGACTTGTCATACCGCTTTTTTCGAGAGAAGCTTTTCAAAGAGCAGACCGGAGAGGAACCAGTTGGGGAAATAATCCAGCCGGATCACATTTTTGATGCGCCAGCGGCAGTTTTCGTAGCTCCATGGACAGATGCCCTTTCCTGTCAGGAACTGGCCGGAGAGAAATTCTCCGGTGAAGATGCAAAGGGCATAAATGCTTCCCCGTACAGCGACAGGGAGCTTCCGGAGGAGAACAAACAGCGGTTTTAAAAAGACAGCGCTTCCATAGATCGGGAACATCCAGAGAGAGGTTGTCCCCTTCAGGGAAAATTCCCGTCTTCTTAAGGAACCGAGGGCAGTATATATAATTTCGAGGCACCAGCCGGTCATGCCGCAGGTGAGAAAGTCTTTGAACCATTTTTTCATCATGGGAAAAGTATGGACAGTCGGAAGGAAAATTATGCAGACAGAAGAGAAAAAAATAATGACATATCAGGAAACCATGGATTATATTGACAGCCTGCAGAGCGGCGGGATCGTGCCGGGACTTGACAATATCAGGGTATTATGTGAGAAGCTTGGAAATCCGCAGGATGCGCTTTCCTTCGTGCATATCGCAGGAACCAACGGTAAGGGTTCCATTCTCTGTCTGGTTTCCGGTGTGCTGAAGCGGGCAGGCTACCGGACAGGCAGATACATCTCACCGACGATCTTTGACTACAGGGAGCGGTTCCAGATCGGGGAGCGGCCGATCAGCAAAAAGGATCTGTGCCTGTATATGACAAGGCTGAAAGAAGCATGCGAGGAGCTGAAAGCAGAGGGAAAACTGCAGCCAACTCCCTTCGAAGTAGAGACAGCACTTGCTTTTCTTTATTTTAAGGAAAAGGGCTGTGACATTGTCGTGCTGGAAACCGGTATGGGGGGCAGAATGGATGCCACCAATATCATTCAGAATACACTGGTTGCCGTATTTGCATCTATCAGCCCTGACCATATGAAGTTTCTTGGCAATACCCTTACGCAGATTGCAGGGGAAAAAGCAGGGATCATCAAGCCGGGCTGCAGCGTGGTAAGTGCACCCCAGAAGGAAGAGGTACGCAGGGTACTGGAGGATGCCTGCGAAAAGCAGAATGTGACGCTTACCATGGCGGATCCCGGCAGCCTGAAGAGGATAAAGAGCAGTATAAAGGGACAGAAGTTTTCTTATGGACAGTATCAGGATCTGATGATCACACTGGCAGGCCGGTATCAGCTTGACAATGCCCTGACAGCACTTCTTGCCCTGCAAAAGCTTTCTGAAAAAGGTTTTCCCGTAAAAGAAAAGGATATTTATAAAGGCTTTGCGGAAAGCACCTGGCCTGGCCGGTTTGAGGTGATCGGACAGAAGCCTCTTTTTATCGCAGATGGGGCACACAACAGGGACGGTGCCGCAAGACTTGCCGATTCCATTGGTTTCTATTTTACAAATAAAAGGATTATCTATATAATAGGAATGTTGAGGGATAAGGAACAGGATGAGATCCTGAAGGTCACCTGTCCTTATGCGGAGCAGATCCTGACAGTGCCGACTGAGGGAAGCCGTGGGCTTTCTTCCTATGAAATGGCACTGAAGGCGAAAGAATTTCATCAGAATGTGACCTGTACGGACAGCGTGGAGGAAGCCATAGAGCTTGCATATCTTATGGCAGATAAGGATACGGTGATCGTGGCATTTGGATCGCTGTCTTATCTGGGAAAGCTGATCACGGCAGTCAGGAATGATAAGAAAGGCCAGGCGGTAAAACATGGTTGATAAGGATAAAGTCAGAGAGGGAATAACACTGCTGTTAGAAGGGATCGGAGAGGATCCCCTGCGGGAGGGACTGATCGATACCCCTGACAGGGTAGCGAGGATGTATGAAGAACTATGTCAGGGCATGGAAGAGGATCCCGGGGAGCACCTGTCCAAAGCCTTTCATGCAGAAAATAATGAAATGATCCTGGAGAAGGATATCACCTTTTATTCTATCTGTGAGCATCATCTGATGCCCTTTTATGGAAAGGCACATATCGCCTATATTCCGGATGGAAAGGTGGTAGGGATCAGCAAGCTGGCAAGAACGGTTGAGGTCTATGCCAGAAGACTGCAGATCCAGGAGAAGCTGACTGCTGAGATCGCCGATGCCATTATGGAATATGTGAAGCCCAAGGGAGTCATGGTGCAGCTCAGTGCCGAGCATATGTGCATGACCATGCGGGGTGTCAAGAAGCCGGGCAGCCAGACTGTGACGCTGGTATCCCGGGGTGTTTTCAAGGATAATAAAGAGCTGCAGGACACCTTTTTCCATTTGCTTGCGCAGTAAGACTGAAAGGAGAGAAAACGGGGAAAATCATGAAAATCGGAAACAGAGAATTTGATGTAAAGAATCATACCTATGTAATGGGGATCCTGAATGTGACACCGGATTCTTTTTCAGATGGCGGTAAGTTTAATGATATGGACAGGGCTCTTTTCCATGTGGAAGAGATGATCGCAGAAGGAATGGATATCCTGGATATTGGTGGGGAGTCCACAAGACCGGGCTATACTGTGCTCAGTGTGCAGGAGGAAACAGACAGAGTCGTTCCGGTGATCGAAGCGGTGAAGAAGCGCTTCGATATCCCCATTTCCCTGGACACGTGCAAGGGGGCAGTGGCAAAGGCCGGGATACAGGCAGGAGCTGACCTGATCAATGATATCTGGGGACTGAAATATGATGATACGATGGCCGGTGTGATCGCAGAAGCCGGACTGCCCTGCTGTCTGATGCACAACAGGGACAATACCGATTATCATAACTTTATGGAAGATGTGGCAGCAGATCTTTCGGATACCCTGTTTCTTGCCAGAAAGGCCGGCATCCGGGAAGACGGCATTATCCTGGATCCGGGAGTTGGTTTTGGCAAGACCTATGAAAACAATCTGGAGATCATCAACCGTCTGGAGGAGCTGAAGGTATTTGGTTATCCGGTACTGCTTGGTACGAGCAGAAAATCAGTGATCGGACTGACCCTTTCCCTGCCGGTAGAGGAGAGAGTAGAGGGAACGCTTGTGACGACTGTCTTTGCGGTAATGAAGGGCTGTGCTTTTGTAAGAGTACATGATATCAGAGAAAATGTGAGAGCCATTCAAATGGCAGAGGCGATCAGGAACGCCTGAACAGTCAGAAGTCTAAAACGATGAAAAACGGACAGGCAGAGGGGCAGGAAGAAGCATGGATGAGATCAGGATCGACAACCTGGAGGTATATGCCGGACACGGTGTTTATGAGCATGAGGAGAGAAACGGACAGTCATTTTTCGTGAATGCTGTTCTTTTTTCTGATCTGAAAAAGGCAGGCAGAAGTGATGCCCTTTCTGACTCCACAAGCTACGGCGATATCGCAAGGCTGATCTCCCGTTTCCTTCGGGAACACCGGTTTCAGCTTCTGGAGGCAGCAGCAGAGGGGTGCACTAAGGAGATCCTTACAACATTTGATAAGATAGACAGAGTGATCCTGGAGATCCGGAAGCCTTCCGCACCGATCGGGCTTCCCTTTGAATCTGTCTCAGTCAGGATTGAGAGGGGCTTTAAACGTGCCTATGTGGCTGTCGGCTCCAATATGGGAGATAAGAAGAATTATATTCTGGAGGCAGTGGAAAAGCTGAAGGCAGATCAGAAGATCAGGCATCTTCGGTGCTCTACACTCATCGAAACAGAGCCTTACGGGGGCGTAGAGCAGGATGTGTTTATCAATGGGGTGCTGGAGCTTGATACACTGTATGAGCCGCTGGAGCTGCTTCATCTTCTGCAGAAGATCGAACTGGAAGCGGGAAGGGAGCGGAAGATCCACTGGGGACCAAGAACACTGGATCTGGATATTCTGTTTTATGAGGATTTTATTTCAGGGACAGAAGAGCTGACAGTACCACATCCGGATATGCAGAACAGAAGCTTTGTGCTGGATCCCATGGATGAACTGAACCCGGGGTATGTACATCCGCTGCTTCAGAAGACGATCCGGCAGATGAAGCTTGCACTGGAAGGAGAGAAAAATGATCAGGAATAAAAAATCCCCCGCAGGAGTCTGCGAGGAATGTAATTTTTATACTTATGATGATGACTATGAGTGCTACACCTGTGAACAGGATCTTGACGAGGACGAAATGGCCAAGTTCCTGGCTGATGAGTTCAGGGACTGCCCATACTATCAGCCGGGAAATGAATATCTGGTCGTCAGGAAACAGATGTAATGGCAGCGTTCTTTGCACCGTCAAAGGTGCTTACGGAAACAGGGCCGCTTTCCGGTGTGTGGTAAACCGGAACATCTACATTGAATTCATTAAAATAAACATACTGGGAAGTGATATTGATATTGCTGTAATTACCTTCTGCAACAACCTCCGGTTCACTTCCGTCAAAGCGCATCCGCATAAGAGCAGGGGACGTGCTGTCTACCTTCTGATAATAGATATAGGTATTTCCCACATTGAAGAAATCTACCCGGTCTGTTGTCAGAACATCTACGCTCTGATCATAAAGGGAATATCTGCAGAGCTGATAATTATTTCCAACATCCATATAATAAACATAACCATCCTTGTAAACCGGAAACCAGAGATCGCCTTCATAGATGACAGAAGAGGTATCTGTCCTGGTATCCCAGGCATACAGGTAATGATCCTTATTCTGACCATTGTAGTAGATGATCCCATTATCACAGGCCGCAGGATTGATGATATCATCAGAAAGAAGCTGATTTTCAGATTTATCTGTTTTCAGCTTATAAAACTTTGTAAAGTCTTTGTTGTTATATCTCTGATAATACAGATAGTTTCCGCAAAGCTGCATGGTAACGGCACCGTCCCTGACAAGACATACGGTGTTATTACCATTTTTCTTTGTACGGAAGACGCCATAAGTACGAAGGACATAACCAAAGCCCTCACCGGCCTTACTGGTATCCATAAAGTAGTACAGATAATCGCCGGCAGCATTGATCGAAGAAACGCTGCCATTTCCAAGACGTGTAAATTCTGTTTCATCCGGATTCATGGAGTAGAGTGCATAGTTGTCATAGGCATTGGCAAAGTACACTCTGCCGTCAGATTCACAGTACAGGCCATGCTGGTTTAAATTGCCTGCAGTATTGCCGGTAACAGAAATGTCATTGTCCGGAACTCTTCCTTTGAGTGTGGAAAGAATGCCTGCGGTGATAAGTAACAGAATGATCACCACAGCAAAAATGATGTATTTTCCATTTTTTTTCATGGTGTTTTCTCCCTGGATAGAAGTAAAATAGTTTTCTTTATTATACTGAAAACAGGCAGGAACTGCAATCAAAATACAAGTCTCTTTTACCAAAACTTTACCTGTTTCTGGTAGTTTGTAAAGCGGGGAGGATGATATGATGTACCCATAAAACATAAGACAGACAAAAACCTTACGGTCACTTTTTTCTGGAGTTTCTATTCTGACTTTTTTTGGGCCTAATCTGAAAGATTGTGAGTGTGTTGCGATGAGATTAGTTTATACCCGTAAAAACAGGAAGATCATTCGAGTTCTGAAAAATTATCTGTATGTGATCCCGGCACTTGTATTTTTGATTTTGTTTACAGCCTACCCGATTATGAGATCCGTATATCTGTCCTTTTTTGATACAGATTCGGTATTTTCCTTCATGGAGTTTGTGGGGCTGAAGCATTACACGGAAATGTTCCATAATGAGGTGTTTTCAGAAGTATGCCTGAATACGCTGATCTATGGTGTACTCCAGGTCGTGCTTTCCACAGTACTTGGATTTCTGATTGCACTGGCGGCAAACAGCAAACGGAACCGTTTCAAATCTTTCTTTAAGGTTTCATTGTTTTATCCTTATATTCTGCCGTGGACAGTGGGAGCCATGATCTGGATGTACCTGCTGCATCCGACAAGAGGGATCGTAAATGCCCTGTTAAATACGAGGATACAGTGGCTGAACAGCTACGATCTGACCTTATATGTACTCGTTTTTATCTCGGTGTGGAAAACAGTTGGTTTTAATTTCCTGCTTTTCCTTTCTGGTATGCAGAGCATTCCTCAGGAACTGTATGAAGCCTATTCCCTGGAAAGTGGAAAAAGCTTCGGGGCAGTAAAGCACATCACGATCCCCATGCTTGGTCCGACTACTTTTGTGGCGGTATTACTGGCGATCGTGGGAAGCTTCCAGTCTGTGGATCTGATCTATATCATGACACAGGGACGGCCCGGAAACTCCACGAATACATTGATCTATTATATCTATCAGGAAGGGATTGCCAGCTGGAATATCGGATATGGCAGCGCCCTGAGCACGTTCCTGTTCCTGTGTCTGCTTATATTTACGATTCTGTATATCTGGCTGGGAGAGAGGAAGGTGCAGTATGAGAAATAAAGGAAAAGAATTCGTTTTGAATGTGGCAATACTTGTGATCGCTTTCATGGCGCTGATGCCGCTGCTCTGGATTTTCGTGACAGCCTGCAAAAGCCAGCCGGAAATCCTGAAGGAGCCACTCAGGATCATACCGGTCAGAAATATGTTCCTGGAAAACCTGAAGACGGTATGGGGCAGATGTGACTGGATCCTGTACTTCAAAAATACACTGCTTCTGACGGTAATGATCTGGGCTGTGCAGATGCTTGTTGCGATCCCGGCGGGATATGCCTTCGGAGTACTGAAGTTTCCGGGAAAGGATCTGCTGTTTCTGCTGGTGCTTACAAGACTTATGGTTTCCCCGGAAAGTACCATGCTGGCCAATTATCTGACAGTACTGAAGCTGAATGCCTATGATACGAGGATTGGTATCATGCTGCCCTATGTGGTCTCAGCACAGGCGATCTTCATGTTCAGACAGGCTTTTAAGCAACTTCCTTCTTCGTTGATGGAAAGTGCAAGGATCGATGGGTGTACTGATTTCAGATACATGCTGCATGTGGGGATTCCCCTGATCAGGCCGTATATCCTGTCCTTTTCCATTATCACCTGTGTGTTCCAGTGGAATGCTTTTTTCTGGCCGATGCTGATCACCAAGTCACCGGACAAAAGGATCCTTCCGGTAGCGATGACTTTCTTCGGATTGCAGGCAGAAAGCGGATCAGAATGGGGACTTACCATGATGGCGGCTCTGATCGTTACGGTTCCGCTGTTACTTACCTTTATCATTTTCCAGAAGCAGTTTATTAACAGCTTTGTGACATCCGGAATCAAATAAACGGGCAATTTTCCTGCAAAAGCAGGATTTGCAATAGACATGAACGCAGAAGAAGCTGCAAAAGGCAGAGATTCTGCAGGATAAGTTTTATGAAAATATGGAGGAGAAACATGAAAAAAAGAAAGACAGTACTGGCAGTTTTACTGACCGCAGCAGTAGCTCTGATGAGTGGCTGTGGAAACCAGACAGGTGAACAGGCTGCACAGACAACAGAAACAGAAGAAGCAGCGAAGGAAACAGAGACTCCGGGTACAGACGGGGCACAGGCAGAAGAAAAAGCAGCAGATGAGGTGACAGATCTGTGGTTTTATTATCCGACACAGGTTGGAGGAGATCTGGCAACCGGAATGGAAGAGATCGTTGCAGATTTTAATACAGCACATCCGGATATCAATGTAACAGCAGTATATACAGGCCCCTATAAGCAGACGGCACAGAAGGCCATGTCAGATCTGGCAGCAGGAAACGGTCCAAGTGTCATCCTGTCCGGGATGCTTGACATCGTAGACTATTACAACGTGGGAGAACTGGAAGATCTGACCGCTTATATTGATGCGGAGGGAACAGACTGGTCCTCTGACTTTGTAGACGGATTCTGGGGAAATTTTGTGATGGCTGATGGAAAGACCTATGGACTTCCTTTCCAGCACAGTGTATGTGTCCTTTACTATAACAAAGACATGCTTGATGCAGCAGGGGTAAAGGTTCCTGAAAACTGGACGGAAATGCAGGAGGCGGTAAAGGCATTGCAGGCATATGACAGCAATATCATTCCTGTGGAGTTCCCTTCTGATGTGTGGGTACTGGAGGCACTGACGCTGTCAGATTCAGGCTCACTGATAAAGAGTAAAACAGAAACAAATTTTGACAGCAAAGAGGTTGTAGATTCCCTTGACTTTATGGGAAGTCTCATCAAAGAAGGCGGCATGATCAGAAGCTATGCAGAGGCAGGAGAGGATTTTGTGGCAGAGAGCTGTGCCATGATGCTGAATACTACAGGAAACCTTGGTTTTGCGGCATCCGGAGCAGATTTTAACTGGGATGTGGCCATGGTTCCGGTAAATACCACCCCGGGATTCTCCTATGGCGGTGGAGGACTTGTCATGACAGCAGACCAGAGCGAGGCAGAAAAGGCAGCATCCTGGGAATTTATGAAGTATATGACCAGTCCTGAAGTATCAGCAAAGTGGATGACAGTCAGTGGATATTTCACTGTCCGTAAGTCAGCGGAGGAACTGCCTGCTGTGCAGGATTATTATGCAGAGAATCCGCAGCTTCAGCACGCTGCTGAGCTGCTTCAGTATACTTCAGCCCAGTGGTCCACAGATCATTACTGGGATGTATATGCCTGCATGCAGACAGCTCTTGACAGTGTACTGATCGACGGCTCTGTCAGCGCAGAGGAGGCATTAAGCAAGGCACAGGCCGATTCTATGGCAGTGCTTGGAGAATAAGGTATGAAGCTGTATCTGATCAGACACGGGGAACCGGATTATGAAAATGACTGTCTGACAGCCCTTGGCAGGGCACAGGCAGAAGCGGTCAGTATATTGCAGGAAAAGGGGCAGGTGACACAGGTCATCTGCTCTCCGCTTGGAAGAGCAAGGGAGACAGCGCTTCCACTGACTTCACTGCTTCAGATAAAGGCAGAAATAAAGGACTGGCTGAAGGAGATCGATGATGTTACTGTCTGGTCCAGGAGACGGGCAGATCTTGCCGTATGGAATGTAGAGCCGCAGACATTATTCTGCTGGGAAAAGAAAAATGCGGCAAAGGAGCAGCCTTTTGCCGAAAAAATGGCAGAGAGATGGAAGGGACTGACAGAAGGAATTGATGAAGTACTGCTTTCCAGGGGGATCAGAAAAGAACAGTTTGGATGGAAGATCATTGATCAGGCTGAAATGAAAGGCGATATTGCCATATTCTGCCATCTTGGTGTGGGAATGCTGCTTCTTTCTTACCTTCTTGACATGTCTCCCTACAGCATATTCAGAAGCTTTTTCCTGGCACCGGCATCAGTGACCAGCATTCTGCTGGAAGACCACGGAGATGGAACAGCGGGTTTCAGGGTACTGCGGATGGGAGATGTCTCACACATGGTAAGAGATGATATAGCAGTCGTTAACAGTGGGCTGCAGTACAACAGGGAATAAAAGGAAAAGCAGAATGAAATTTGGAGTTTTTACAGATTTACATTATTCAGATAAAGAGAATGATGCAGAACGTTTTTTTCAGAATGCACCGGAAAAACTGAAAAGATGCACTGACTTTTTCAGGGAGGAAAAAGTGGATTTCATGATCTGCCTTGGGGATCTTCTTGATCTGGGAAAGCAGAAGCAGGGACAGGAGCAGAGGCTGTGCGATATTCACAGGATCATTAAAGAGAGCGGGATCCCTTTTTATCTCTGCCTGGGAAATCATGATATAGATGCTTTTCCCTGGCAGAAAATCCTGGAGCAGTTCCAGCCCGGAAGAAAAAACGGTTATTATTCTTTTGATCAGGACAGATTTCATTTTGCAGTACTGGATACCAATTATGATATACAGGGAAAGCATTATCTGGAAGAGACCATGCAGTGGGACCAGTTGTATGTCAATGAAGAGCAGCTCTGCTGGCTGAAGAAGGATCTGGCAGAAACAGAAAAACAGACCATTATCCTGACGCATGGAAATCTGGATCAGAGGAGAAAAAACGGAAAGACAGATCCTCATGTGGTGAAAAACCGGGAAGCAGTACAGAGGATCCTTTCCGGGGAAAGGGAAAAGGTGCTTGCCGTATTGCAGGGGCACTGTCATGCCGGCGCTTTTTTCATACAGGACGGGATCCCCTATATTACATTGAAAGCACTTGTAGACGGGAAGGAAAATGTGCCGCTGCTGATCGTACAGGCAGAACGGGAAGGAATTGAAATCACATTTTATGACCTGGCGGAAAGAAGCGTGGTATGACAAAGAGACTGATATGGTTCAGTATCCCCCTGATCCTGAGTGGACTTTTACAGCAGTTATACAGCTGGGCGGATGCTGTGATTCTTGGAAATGCAGAAGGGGAGCTGGCGCTGGCTGCCGTTGGGGCAACTGTCTCTGCTTCAGAATTTCTGATCCTGCTGATCACCGGTTTTTCCACGGGGCTGTCCATCATGACAGCACACATCTACGGAAATGGAAAGAAAGAAGAGATCCGGAAGACCATCAGCATTTTCAGCCTGCTGACAGGCATTGCTTTCCTCTGTATCAGCATCCTGTGTTTTCTGATCACACCGCAGCTGCTTCAGATGCTCCACACACCGGCTGCGATCCTGAAAGATGCGGAAAGGTATGTAAGGATCATTTTCCTTGGGATCCCCTGTGTTGCAATCTACAATATTTACTCGGCTGTATTGCGGGGGATAGGAGACAGCAGGATTCCGTTCTGCGCAGTTGCCTCCTCTGCACTGTTAAATGTCGGGCTGGACATTGTATTTGTTTTCTGCTGGCATATGGGTGTGACAGGAGCCGCACTGGCTACCGTAATTTCCCAGATCCTCCTTCTTCTTATCATCGCCGGATATGCTTCTGTCAAATATCCACTGCTCAGGCTGAAATGGTACAGCTTTCGGGAATGCAGGGATGTACTGCAAAGCGGAATGAAACTCGGGATGCCAACTGCGATCCAGTCAAGCATTACAGCGTGTGGCAACATCCTTTTGCAGAAATTCATGAATGGCCTGGGACCGGAGGTAGTAGCAGCGATCACAGTTGCCTACAGGATAGACAGTGTGATCATGCTTCCGATCGTGAATCTTGGATCGGCGATTTCCACTATGACAGCACAGAATATGGGAGCCGGTCAGAAACAGAAGGCACGAAGGAGTCTTGAAACGGGTACCATACTTATGATGGCGGTGACAGTGATCCTGTCCTTTATCACATGGAAGGTGAGCGGTCCTCTGATCACATTGTTCCATCTGGAGGGAGAGGCAGCAGACATCGGACGGATGTTTTTTCAGGTCATTACCAGATTTTATGTGGTCTATGGCATAGCGGTTGCGGTGAAAAGCCACCTGGAGGGAAACGGGGATGTGATCTTCTCCGGAATAGCCGGGATAGTGACACTCCTTGCCAGGATCCTCTTTTCCTATGGACTGGAAAAATGGTATCAGAGCAGTGTGATCGCTTATGCAGAGGGGTTTTCCTGGATCCTTCTGCTGGTGCTGTGCCTGCTGCGCTTCTGTAAGGTAAAGAACAGGTAAATTCAGGGCAAATTACTTGCTATCCCTACCCGTTTGGTATAAAATTAATAAAGATTTTATGCGAAAGGGACAGGGAAATATGGATTTAACTGAACTGCGGAGCCAGATCGATGAAATAGACAGCAGCATTGTGGATCTTTATGAAAAAAGGATGGATATTTCCAGGCAGGTTGCTGAATACAAGATCGAAAATGGCAAACAGGTATTTGATAAAGCAAGAGAAGAAGAAAAGATCAGGAAGGTAAAGTCACTTACCCATAATGATTTCAACAGTCATGGGATCGAAGAGCTTTTTGAGCAGATCATGTCAATGAGCCGCAAACTGCAATATCAGCTTTTATCTGAGAGAGGGAGTCTTAACAAGCTTCCTTTTATTCAGGTTGACCAGCTTGAAACAGAGAAAGCGAGAGTGGTTTTCCAGGGAGCGGAGGGAGCCTATTCCCAGGCGGCCATGCATCAGTATTTCGGAGATAAGATCGACAGCTTTCATGTGGATACCTTCCGGGATGCCATGATCGCTATTGATGAAGGCAGTGCAGATTATGCAGTGCTTCCCATAGAGAATTCAACAGCCGGGATCGTCAGTGAAATCTATGATCTGCTGGTAGAATTTGAAAACTATATCGTAGGGGAACAGATCATCAGGATTGAACATTGTCTGATGGCAGTACCAGGAACGAAGCTCTCCGACATTAAGACAGTATATTCCCATCCACAGTCCCTGATGCAGTCAGCAAGATATCTGAATGCACATCCCTGGCAGCAGATCAGCATGCAGAATAATGCTTTTGCGGCCAGAAAGGTAGCAGAGGAGAAGGATAAGACACAGGCGGCCATAGCCAGTGAATATGCAGCCAGACTGTACGGGCTTGAAATCCTTGAGAAGGGTGTGAACCAGTCCAGCACCAACTCCACCCGTTTTATTATTGTGACCAACCAGAAGATATTCCTGAAGAATGCAAAGAAGGTCAGCATCTGTTTTGAGGTAGCGCATGAAAGTGGTTCCCTGTATCATATGCTGTCACACTTTATTTATAATAACCTGAATATGAACCGGATTGAAAGCAGACCCATCGAGGACCGGAACTGGGAGTACCGTTTCTTTATAGATTTTGAAGGAAATCTGTCTGACAGTGCCGTAAAGAATGCACTGAGGGGGCTTCGGGATGAAGCAAGGAATATGAAGATCCTTGGCAATTATTAAAAGATGATGAACGAAATCAGAACAGTCAGTAAGCGAGGAAGATAAAATGGCAGTCAGAACATTTGCGGCAATTGATGTAGGATCTTTTGAACTTTCCATGAAGATCTTTGAGGTTTCCAGAAAGGGAATGAAGGAGATCGACCATATCAGGCGGGAAATTGACATGGGAACGGAGAGTTATACCACGGGCAAGCTTTCGTATGAGAGGGTAGAGGAACTCTGTGAGGCCCTGCTTGCCTTTTCAGATATCATGAAAACATATCGTGTCAGTGATTATGTTGCCTATGGCACGAGCGCCATAAGAGAGACTGAGAACACTACGATACTGTTAAATCAGATCGAAGTCAGGACAGGGATCCATATCCAGGTGCTGAGTAACTCGGAACAGCGTTTCCTGGATTATAAGTCCATCGCTTTTCAGGGAGAGGGCTTCTTAAAGATCATTGAAAATCCGACGGCAATCGTGGATATCGGAGGAGGCAGCATACAGATCTCCCTGTTTGACAAGGACAAGCTTGTTTCTACCCAGAATATGAAGCTTGGGGTTCTGCGCCTGCAGGAAAGACTCCGCCATATGAATGCCGGTGTAAAGCAGTCAGATGATCTGATCACGGAACTTGTGGATTCCCAGATGCTGACCTATAAGAAGCTTTATCTGAAGGACAGGGAGATCCGGAATATCATCATCGTAGATGATTATGTTTCCATGCTGCTCCGAAAAAAGAGCCTGGAACATGAAATGACAGGTTATGCAGGCAGAGAACTGTTTGAGAAGTTTGAAAAGGCATATCATTCCCAGCGGACAGGGGAACTGGCAAAGAAGTGGGATGTACCGGAAGAGAATATGCCGATGCTCCATATTTCCCTGATGCTGCTTAAGCGGATCATGGAGATCATGGGAGCGGAACTGATCTGGGCTCCCGGTGTGACTCTTTGTGACGGCATCGCATATGAATATGCAGAGAAGAATAAAATAGTAGCATCTTCCCACGACTTTGAGCAGGATATCATAGCCTGTGCACAGAATATCAGTAAACGCTACCGCGGAAGCAGTAAAAGGAGTGCCACACTGGAGCAGATCGCACTGCATGTATTTGACCACACACGGAAGATCCATGGCCTTGGCAGAAGGGAGAGACTTCTTCTGCAGCTTTCCACTATATTGCATGACTGTGGCAAGTATATCAGTATGGTAAACCTTGGGGAGTGCTCTTACAGTATCATCATGGCAACAGAGATCATCGGTCTGTCCCATAAGGAAAGGGAGATCGTTGCCAATGTAGTCAAGTTTAATCATCTGGAATTTGACTATTATGAGGAGATGGCAAAGTACAGTACGATCGACAGGGAGGCTTATCTGGTAGTTGCCAAGCTGACAGCGATCCTGAGGCTTGCCAATGGCCTTGACAGAAGCCATAAACAGAAGTTTAAGGATGTGCGCACGACACTGAAGGATAATCAGCTCATCATCACGGTAGATACGAATGAGGATATTACACTGGAAAAGGGTCTGTTTGACGCCAGGGCAGAGTTCTTCCAGGAGGTATATAATGTACGGCCTGTCATAAAGCAGAAACGTACCATCAATGGATAAGAGTTTTGGCAGAAAGGATAGTAACGGGAATGAGTGAAGTAAAAAGTGAAAACAGCTATAAGGATCCCTCTAACTACATAAACAGGGAGCTTTCCTGGGTGCTTTTTGATAAAAGAGTTTTGCATGAAGCAAAGGATAAACAGAATCCACTGTTTGAGAGGCTTAAGTTCCTCAGTATCACAGCATCCAATCTGGATGAATTTTTCATGGTCAGGGTGGCTTCCCTGAAAGATATGGTAAATGCAGGCTATGAGAAGAAAGATATTGCCGGCATGACACCGCTCCAGCAGCTTGAGGCGCTCAATGTGGCTACACACAGCCTGGTAAGGGAACAGTATAATGTCTACAATAAGACACTGATCCCGCTTCTTCTGGAGAACGGTCTGCGGGTGATCAGACGTCATGAAGAGCTTACGGAAGAAGAAGGAAAATTCGTGGACCGTTTCTTTGAAGAAAATGTATATCCGGTTCTGACACCCATGGCGGTGGACAGTTCAAGACCATTTCCACTGATCCGTAACAAGTCACTGAATATTGGTGCTCTTGTGAAGAAGAAAAACGGGGAAGGAGAACTGGAATTTGCAACAGTACAGGTACCAAGCGTCCTGCAGAGGATCGTTGTGCTTCCGGAAACAGAAGGAAAAGAAAAGACGGTGATCCTTCTGGAGGAGGTCATTGAGCGGAATATTCAGAAGCTGTTCCTAAATTATGATATCGTATGTTCCTATCCCTTCCGTATCATGAGGAATGCTGACTTTTCCCTGGATGAGGATGAGGCAGAAGACCTTCTGAAGGAGATCGAGAAGCAGTTAAAGAAGAGACAGTGGGGGCAGGCGATCAGGCTTGAGGTAGAGGATGGTATCGATAAGAGACTGCTTGCCATCATCAAGGCAGAGCTGTCTATCGGAGATGAGGATATTTACCGGATCGACGGACCTCTCGACCTGACCTTCCTGATGAAGATGTATGGTCTGCCCGGATTTGACAGCCTGAAGGAGCAGGGCTATGCAAAGCCACAGCCTGTGCCGCAGCTTCCGGCAGACTGCAATATTTTCGAGGAGATCCGGAAAGGGGATATCCTGCTGCATCATCCCTATGAAACCTTTACCCCTGTCGTGGATTTCATCAGACAGGCAGCAAGGGATAAGGATGTACTGGCAATCAAACAGACACTGTACCGTGTCAGCGGCAATTCACCGATCATTGCAGCCCTTGCACAGGCAGCAGAGAATGGCAAACAGGTTACGGTACTGGTAGAATTAAAGGCCAGATTTGATGAGGAAAATAATATCGTATGGGCGAAGATGCTGGAGAAGGCAGGCTGCCATGTTATTTATGGACTGGTGGGACTGAAGACACACAGCAAGATCACGCTGGTGGTACGTCAGGAGGAAGACGGTATCCGCAGATATGTGCATCTTGGAACCGGTAACTACAATGATGCCACAGCGAAGCTTTACACAGATGTGGGCCTTCTGACATGTGCAGAGCCGATCGGTGAAGATGCCACAGCGGTATTCAATATGCTGTCCGGTTATTCAGAACCTCTTGGCTGGAATAAGCTTTCTGTGGCACCACTCTGGCTGAAGGATAAATTCCTGTATCTGATCGACAGGGAAAAGAAAAATGCAGAAGCTGGCAGAGAGGGACATATCATAGCAAAAGTAAACAGCCTTTGTGACAAAGATATTATCGAAGCCCTGTATGAAGCTGGGGCAGCAGGGGTAAAGATCGAGCTGATCGTAAGAGGCATCTGCTGTCTGAAAACAGGACTTCCCGGAATCGGGAAGAATATCACGGTCCGTTCCATTGTAGGCAATTTCCTGGAACACAGCCGTATCTTTTATTTTGCCAATGACGGAAAGCCGGAGTTTTACTGTGCCAGCGCTGACTGGATGCCAAGAAACCTGGAAAGACGTGTGGAGATCATGTTCCCGGTAGAGGAGCCGGCGCTCCGTGAAAAGCTGATGCACATTCTGACTACTCAGCTTAAGGATACCGTCAAGGCAAGTATCCTGACTGCAGAAGGAACCTATGAAAAGGTTGATAAGAGAGGCAAGGAGCTGATCAATTCCCAGCAGACTTTCTGCAGGGAGGCAGTGGAAGCAGCAAGGGTTTCAGAAGAAACCGTAAACCACAGAGTATTTATTCCGGAGATGCATCATGAATAATAAGAAGATCATACTGGCAAGCGGTTCCCCGAGAAGAAAGGAGCTGCTTGCCCAGATCGGCCTTTCCTTTACAGTAAGGGTAAGCGAAGCTGATGAACACACAGAAGAAATGAAACCGGAGAGGCTTGTCTGCATCCTGTCAGAGCGGAAAGCACAGGCAGTATGGAAGGAGCTGACACAGGAAGAGAAGAAAGAGAGTATCCTGATCGGTGCAGATACAGTAGTTGCCGTAGATGACAGGATCCTTGGAAAGCCGGCTGATGAGGCGGAAGCTTTCCGGATGATAAAGCTTCTCCAGGGAAGGTGCCATCAGGTTTACACCGGTGTGACGATCCTGCAGCAGGGAGATCAACAGGAACCAGAGGCTTTGGAAAGCACAGAAAGCGTACAGAAAAAACAGTTTTTTGAAAAGACGGATGTACTGGTATATCCTATGAGTGAGGAAGAGATCACAGCTTATGTGAAGACGGGAGAACCCCTTGACAAGGCAGGCGCCTATGGCATACAGGGAAGCTTCGCCGCCTATATCAAGGGTATAAACGGCGATTACAGTAACGTGGTAGGGCTTCCCATTGGCCGGTTGTATCATGAATTGTAAAATAATTGAACATCATAAGGTGCAAGCGTAACAGAACCTGTTTCCGGGAGGAAGCAGGTTTTTTCTTCGCCGGAATAGTTGAAGAGATAAAGCAGACTGCTGCCGTCATCTTTTGCCGACCTTTTGCAGATTACCGGGAATACCGGGCCGGGAGGCAGGATCCCCATGCGGGTACAAAGATTTCTGAGCAGCTCTTCCAGTGTAAGGGTATCAGTGAAGAAACAGCCAAGGTACGCAGCAGAGCCTTTGCCAAATGGATGCCAGGTAATGGCGGCATACTTTTCGTAAGCGCTGTGATCATAGGATGCAAGCACTTCCGTTTCTTCTGAGAGAGGACGCAGCAGTTCCATAAAGGAAACTGCCCTGACGGAAGAATGAGAGGCAGCAGCATCCCCGGAGAGGATCCCTTCTGTGAAATGGAGGGGAACGATACCAGATGGAATCGTAAACTGGTCGTAGGCGATCCCGAAGCATTCTGTAAGGTCACAGGGCTGCACCTTCGGATGGACAGACAGGTTTTCATCCGAAAAGAAGCTGCGGAAGGTGCTGATCAGATGACCACCGAAAAAGACATATTCCTTCAGTTTTTTGATCAGGGCGTCAGAAGCAGAATAAAGGGCAGGTGTCAGGATGATCCGGTATTTCTGACAGAGTGATCCGGTATCTTCTGAAAGGACATCCTCCGGGTAGATCATGTCACAGGTAATATTCAGGCGGTACAGGGCATCAAAGAGCCAGCGCATGATCTGATGATAGGAAAGACCACCGATCGGAAAATAGGAAATCCCTGTCAGGGAACGGTGACCGAGAAGGATCGCACATTCGGCTACGGGACGGTAAGAGAGGAGGTCTGCATGTGAAGCAAACTCCTGACCGATCTGACAGACTTCATGATAGGTTTCATTTTCCTGCAGATCATGACTTAAAACTCCTTTCCAGTAGGTTTCAAAGGAGTTGTGGATGGAATGCCAGTGCCAGTACATGACAGAAACAGCACCACCAGCCAGATGACTGTATGCCTGCAGGCGGAGCTGACCGGGATAGGGAAGCCAGCCCGGATTTCCCTGAGCCTGTGTCTCCAGAACAAGATAAGGCGCCTTTTTGATAGAACGGCCAATGGCACCGCCCATGGCGATCTCTGCACCTGTCAGATCACCGGCAGAAGGATGGTAAATATCTACACCTGCGATAGTAAGTGCCCTGGCGACAGAACGCTGATCCACTTCCGGCTGAAGGCCTTCAGAATGGTCACTCCATGCAAAGTCAAAATTCTGTGTCAGGAACTGGTCATCCCTTGCGTATTCGCGGACGATCCCTGACTGCCAGGAAAGAAAATCGGTGACAAGACGGCGCTGGAAGGCTTTAAATTCAGCTCCGAGGCTGGCGTTAATCGTGCCACGGACATCCGGGAAATCTTCCCATGAGGCAATACGGTTGCTCCAGTAGGTCAGCCCGAAGGCTGTGTTCAGGGCATCCGTGGTCTTGAATTTATCCTTCAGATATGCAACAAACATCTTCTGTACCCGTTCACCGGCAGTGTCATAGGATTTGGTTTCATTGTCAAGCTGGTAACCGATCACATTCGGATGACCGGCACAGACCTCCATAAGCCTTCGGATGATCCTTTCTGCGTGAAACAGGTAGCCGGGGTGGGTGATATCCATATTCTGACGGTGGCCGTAGAGAGATGGACCATTGTGTGTGACAGCAAGTATATCAGGATATTTTCTGACAAGCCAGGATGGGATAGCATAGGTCGGTGTCCCGATGATCACATGAAGATCATATTTTCCGGCATAATAAAGGATCTCTTTTACGATCGAAAAATCAAAAACCCCATCTTCCGGTTCAAAGCTGCTCCATGAGGACTCAGCAATACGGATCGTATTGATCCCGGCTTTTTTCATCATTTCCATATCTGTGGAGATACGCCTGACGGGCATATACTCCGGATAATAAGCGACACCATAGAGGATCCTGGTCTGTTTATCTGTGTGGTTCATGGCAGTTTCCCTTCCGTTTGTTTCATTATAAACTGTTCTGTTATAAATTGTTCCGTTATAAAAAGCAAAAAAATCTGTGAAGCTGCTATCAGTATAACCGCCTTATCCTGAAAATTCCAGAAGAAAATCAGAAAGGCGTGGCAGGAAAAAACAGGTATTTCAGGATAAGACAGGGAAATGCCAAGAAAACGTTTTCTAAAAATGCTGTTCCTGAAACGTTTTCGGTGTTCTGAAAAAACACGAAAAAAATAATAAAATACATGGAAAATACTGGAGAACAACCGATTGCGCATTTCGAAAATCTGGAAATGCGGACATAGACAATACAACCAGTATAGAAGAATACATATTGTGCATAATGCACAAAATATATGCAGCAAAATATATGTATTCGTACATTGACAACAAGATATATGGGTGATATTCTAAGCTCAAGAACAAACGGTTGCGCTTGTTGCACAACAGAAGTTCAGGAACTGGGAGCGCACAGCGCATCCCCAATTAAAATTAAGAAGGGAACGCATGGCGTATCTCAAATCAACAGGAGGAAAGTAATATGAAAAAGAAATTGTTAGCATCTCTGCTTACTGTTTCCATGGTAGCAGCAATGCTTACCGGATGTGGAAATGCTGCGGTAGCAGAAGAAACACCCGCAGAGACAACAGAGACCACAGATGAGGCTGAGGCACCTGCTGAGGATACAGCAGCCGCTGAAACCACAGATGCATCTGATGCAGTTGCAAATCTGATCGCAGCTACTACAGATACCGTATCTCTTAAGGTATGGGCATCCGAAGAAGATCAGGCTCTTACCACAGATCTTCTTGAGAAATTCAAAGAGGCATATCCTGATGTAACATTTGATATCCAGCTTGGATCCGAGTCTGAATCCACAGCAAAGGATACCATCCTTGCAGACGTAGAAGCTTCCGCAGATGTATTTGCATTCGCAGATGACCAGATCAATGAGCTGGTTGCAGCAGGAGCACTTCAGGAAGTAAGCGCTACTTACACTTATGATGTGGCAAATGCAAACGTTGCAGGTTCTGTAGAAGCAGCAACTGTAGATGGTAAATTATATGCATATCCCATGACAGCAGATAACGGATACTTCATGTTCTATGATTCATCCGTATTTACAGAAGAAGATACACAGTCCCTTGAGAAGATGATCGAAGTTGCAGATGCAGCTGGCAAGAAGATCGCTATGGACGTTTCAAACGGCTGGTATATCTACTCCTTCTTCCAGGGTGCAGGCCTTGAGCTTACCCTGAATGATGACGGTGTTACCAATACCTGTACATGGAATGGTGCAGGCGGTACAGACGTAGCACAGTCTATCCTTGATCTGTTCTCTACAGGCGTACTTGTAGATATGGCTGATGAAGATCAGGCAACAGCAATCGCTGAAGGAACAGTAGTAGCATGTGTAAACGGTACCTGGAGAGCTGAGACAGCTCAGGATGCATGGGGAGAGAACTATGCAGCAACCAAGCTTCCTACCTTCAATGTAGCAGGTGAACCCAAGCAGATGAGTTCTTACTCAGGCTACAAGCTGATCGGTGTAAGCCCTTACTCCAAGAATGTAGGATGGGCAATGCTCCTTGCAGAGTTCCTTACAAATGAAGATTCCCAGGCAGCAAGATTTGAAGCAAGAGGCCTTGGACCTGCAAATATTGCAGTAGCAGAGAGCGATGCAGTTAAGTCCAACCCTGCAATTTCCGCACTGGCAGCTCAGGCAGCTTATGCAACACCTCAGCGTGTAGGTGGAAACTTCTGGTCACCTGCTGAAACATTAGGACAGATCCTTGCATCTGGCAACCCTGATGGAACAGATCTCCAGACACTGCTTGATACTACAGTAGACGGTATTACAGCACCTGTACAGTAATTCTATAAACGAATTGCCAATACCCCACATACCTTCCGGGTATGTGGGGTATTTTTCAAAAGAAGGTACAATCAATCAAATCAATCGAAAGAACTCTTAGAGGGGTTTCACATGAATAATAAATTTTTTAAAGCTGTTGGAAATTATTTTAAAGAATTTGGTACCGCCATTGTCAAAGGCGATATCTTCGTAAAACTCTCCCTCCTTTTCATGGGAGCAGGCTATTTCGCAAGAAAGCAGATCATCAATGGTATTATCATGATGCTGCTTGAGGTTGTATTTGCTGTTATGTGTGTCGGTTATGCAGCCCCCAATCTTGCCAAGTTCGGTACACTTGGTACCGTACAGTTCGAACAGGTCTTTGACCCGCTTACTCTGACAAGTACAGTCAACGATTACGATAACTCATTTCAGATCCTGCTGAATTCCATTATTGCACTGTTTCTGATCGTTGTGTTTATTCTCGTATACATTTCCAATGTGAAGACTGTTTACCGTCTTCAGATGGATCAGAAGGAAGGCAGACATATCAATACCTTTAAGGAAGATATCAGGGCTTTATTTAATGAGAAGTTCCATATTACGCTGATGACACTTCCCTGTATCGGTATTATATTAATGAACATTCTGCCGATCCTTGTACTGATCGCAGTGGCATTTACCAACTATGATCAGCAGCATATGCCGCCAAGTGCCCTGTTTACCTGGGTTGGCCTCAGAAACTTTAAAAACCTGTTTACCAATTCTGCGACCATCACCTTTGGTTACTCTTTTACCAAGGTTCTTGTATGGACACTGGAATGGGCAGTACTGGCAACCTTTACCACTTATATCCTTGGTATCCTGCTTGCCAAGTTTATCAACGACAAGAAAACAAAATGGCCTAAATTCTGGAGAACACTGTTCATTATCGCTATTGCAGTTCCCCAGTTCGTAACACTGCTTCTGGTTCGTAACTTCTTTGGTGATACCGGTATCGTAAATACCATCTGCGCTAACATAGGCGTGACAGATTTTCTGAAGAATATCGGACTGGTAAGTAAGAGCCTCAGTTATATACCGTTCCTGACAAGTCCCGGATGGGCGAAGTTCATGATCGTCATGATCAATATCTGGGTAGGTGTTCCATATCAGATGCTGATTGCAACCGGTGTTCTGATGAACATTCCGGAGGATCAGATCGAAAGTGCGAGAATCGATGGTGCTTCCAGCTTCCAGATCTTCCGTAAGATCACCATGCCGTACATGCTGTTTGTTACCGGCCCGGCGCTGATCACCGATTTTGTCAAGAACATCAACAACTTTAATGTGATCTATCTGCTGACACAGGATGTATTCGTTACATCTAACCAGGCACTGGCAAACTCCAATGCGAAGGAAGTCGATCTGCTGGTAACATGGCTGTTCAGACTGACCAATGAGTATTACAACTACAAGATGGCATCTGTAATCGGTATCTGCGTATTTGTAATCTGTGCAGCATTTACACTGGTTACCTTCACAAGAACGATCAAGGGAGATAAGGAGGATGAGTTCAGATAATGAAAAAGCAGTTTAAATTTATTGGAAGACATTTGGTTTTACTGTTACTTGCTGTGATCTGGCTGATACCGATCGTATGGCTTGTTGTTACCTCCTTCAGTGGATATAAGGGAATCAATACTGCACACTTTTTCCCACAGACATGGTCATTGGATAACTATGTGGCACTGTTCCTCCGCCCGGACTCCGTAGTCCAGTATAAGAAATGGTTTGCCAATACCTTTGTGATCGCTGTCTTTACCGCACTGATCTCTACGATCTTCGTACTGATGGTTGCCTATACCATGAGCTGTATGAGATTTAAGGGCAGAAAACAGCTGATGAGCTTTGGTATCATCCTGAATATGTTCCCGGGTGTTCTGTCCATGATCGCTGTTTACTTTATTTTAAAGAGTCTTGGTCTTACCAACAGCCATATCGGTATGATCATTGTTTACTCGGCAGGAAGCGGACTGGGATACCTGATCGCAAAGGGATTTATGGATACAATCTCAAATTCCTTACGTGAGGCTGCAAGACTTGAGGGCGCATCAGAAGCGAAGATCTTCTGGAAGATCATTCTTCCGCTGTCAAAGCCTATCATTGTATATACGGTAATCAGTTCTTTCCTGGTTCCCTGGGGAGACTTCGTATTTGCGAAGCTGATGCTGAACTCCGGTATTTCCACAGACTGGACTGTAGCGATCGGACTTTACAATATGCTGAATAAATCACTGGTAAATAAATACTTCTCCATTTTCTGTGCAGGCGGTGTGATCGTTTCCATCCCGATCTCCATTCTGTTCGTTATCATGCAGAAGTTCTATGTAGAAGGAATTACCGGAGGTTCTGTAAAGGGTTAATCGTATGGAAACAAAGAAAAAGACCATCGATGACATTGCCAGGGATCTGCAGATATCCAAAACAACAGTATCGAGGGCGATTTCCGGGAAGGGAAGGATCAGCGAGGAAACAAGGCGGAGAGTACTTGCTTATATCAATGAATACAATTACAGGCCAAGTGCCATTGCCAAGGGACTTGCCAAGTCCAAAACCTTTAATATCGCCTTCGTGATGCCGGGAGACTACAGCAGCTCGGATCTGCCATTCTTCCAGAAATGTATGTGGGGGATCAGCCGGACGGCTTCCCGGATGGACTATGATCTGATCGTGTCCATGGTAGAAGAGGGGGATATTTCCCAGCTTGTCAGACTGGTGGACAGACAGAAGATCGACGGTGTCATCCTGTCAAGAACAACAGAAAAAGATGAACCTGCAGCATACCTGCTGGCAAACCAGATCCCTTTTGTGGCGGCCGGGTCTGCTGCAGAAGAAATGATCATACAGGTGGACAACGACCATTTTTCTGCCTGTAAGGAACTGACCAGTATCCTGATCTATAAGGGAATCAGGAGGATTGCCCTGATCGGTGGCAGCAACAGCTATATTGTCAATCAGAAGAGACTGATGGGATTCCGTGAAGCATTTATGCAGGCGGGAGTATTTCTGGACAGCAGCCTGATCTATACTGACGTAGAGAACCCTGCAAGAATAGAAAGTGCTGTGGAGGAAATCCTGGAGAAAAAAGCGGAGTGTATCATAGCCATGGACGATTCCATCTGCAGTCATGTGCTCAGCAAGCTGAGCCGGGATCATTACCGGATCCCGGAGGATATCAAAGTGGCATCCTTCTACAACAGCTCGCTGCTTGAACAGCATCAGCCGGCAATCACAGCACTGAACTTTGATGTGACAGAGCTTGGCATGGTATGCTGCAGTACACTGTTAGATGCCATTGATAAGAAAGAAATAAACAGAAAAACCCTTCTTGGCTATGAAGTGCTGATGAAGGAATCTACACAGAAATAACTATAAGAACAGACCTGAAACATGGAGGAGATATGGATAAATTTGTTGTAAATATCATTCATCGTCCGGAGATGGTTCCTGAATATGCGGAAAAGGTGACCGGACATGGCAAGGAAGAAAATATCGGCAGAAAAGCACTGCTTACAGAATCTCTGGATATTTTCAGATTCCAGCAGGAGACTGCACATAAGAACGGACTGAAAACGACCATTCAGATGACCTATGCAAGTCTCTTTAATGAAGAAGCGATCGCTATTGCAAAGGAAGACCATGAAAAATACGGAGATGAGATCGCACTTTCACTCCTTGGACTTCCCTGTAAGGAATTCCGGGAGAAATATAAGACCAAGGATTTCTGTATCTGGATGTTTTCCATGGAAGACAAGAAATCTATCGTTGATGATGTGTTTGGAAAATTCCATGATATTTTTGGATTCTATCCGGAGTCTACCGGATCCTATTACATGGATGCAGAGCTGACCAACTATATTAAGGAAACATATCCTTCCGTCAAGTGTGCAGTGGCAACCTGTTGGGAGGAGGGACCGAAGGCTTATCATACCTGTAACAATTCCTGGTATACGCTGATGGATGGTGGCCCTTGGAATCCCTGGATCCCCAGCAAACAGAACATTCATGCTCCGGCAGCAAATGAAGCAGAGGACAGCGGGATCGTAGCAATCCCACATCTGTCCAGAGACCTGCTTGCCTGCTATGACGGAAATGGATCCAACTTCGGAACGCATCCTCAGAATGTCCTTCGAGGCATGATCTATGATACGAAGACCTGGGAATATCCGTATCTGTACAACCTGATCGATCAGTACAGAGATCTGGAGAAATATAACAATGGCTATGCCTATAATATGATGTTTGTCGGACCCGGCTGGTTGAACAAGATGGGGCGCTGGGAGGCACCCTATGAGCTGCTGAAAAAGTCCTACGAAGACGGTATGGCTTACTATGGACAGTTAAAGAAGGAAGGCAAACTGGAAGACATGACCATGGCAGAATTTGCCGATTACTTCCGCAGCAAGAAGACCTACACAGAACCGGAGTGTGCGCTCTGGAGAGATATCTTGTACGGATCAGACAAGCAGCTCTTCTGGTACTGTGATCCTTATATGAGAGCCTGCATCAATATGAACCAGGGCGGTGCTCTTGTTGACCTTCGTCCCTATGCTGCCAAGCTGAAATGGGAAGTGGGGATCGGAACCCCTCATGTTCAGGATGCTTCCTATCCATTCCTGATCCAGGAGAAATACAGAGCCGGTTACTTTACCCATTATGCCGGTGAGGGAACCGTGAGAAGTGCCAAACTGACCTATAATGGAGAAGAGGTGGATCTGTGTCTCTGCCGTACACATGCAAAGTTCAGCGAAGAAGTCATTGAGGATGGCAGGAAAAAGAGGATCCTGACACTGAATCCGGTAGATATTGAGTTTTATGATCTGACAGTAACCCTTCAGACCAGAGTGATCTTTACTGAAGGAAGCTCCGAGATCGAAATGGAAAGAACAGTTCTTTCCATGAGTAATCCGGATGCTGAGGTGGATCTGAATGAATATATGGTAGCCTGCTATGGTACCACAGAATATCCGGAGGACATGACAGGCATTACCCTGACCTGCAGAGGAAAGGAAGATAAGAGCATTGCTTATGCGTATAAGTGCAGAGAAGAAGAGGAGGAGGGAGCAGCAAGCGTTGAGGCAGTGATCCCACCTGTAGAGACAAAGGTTTCCATGAGATCTTCTGACAGAGGTGCGACAGGGTATATCAGAGAGGGTTATGCGTTTTCGCCGATGTTTACACTGGGATATAAGTCGAAGTTAAAGGATAAGGAGGTAGTTTCCACATGGCTCAGGCTGGAAAAGGCAGATTAAATTACAGATGTCCCTCCTGTTTTATGAGAGATCTGGACATTGATATGTTTTATGATAAAGAGAAAAAAGAGTACTATTGCATACGCTGCCAGTATGTAGGTACGGAAGAAGATGTACTTGAAAAGAACGAAATGGTAAGGTTCCGCTATAAAGATATGTATAAGCGCTTTACCAGATTCGATTTTGAGTAAAGGCAATGAGAAGACCATCTCTTACGGTTTTTTGATTGCAGATGATTGATTGTATCTGCCTTTGTCCCCGGGCTGCACAGCAGTTCGGGGACATTGTGCATTATATGCGGGAAGGAGCAGCTTTATGAAATATTATAAGGGAATGGATATTTCCACCCTGGCAGAGGTAGAAAAATGCGGTGGAAAATTTTATGATGGAAAGGAAGCGGAGGATGCCATTACGATCCTGAAGCGTTATGGAACAAATGCAGTCAGGATCCGTCTTTTTAATGATCCCTATTCCGAAAAGGGAGAGCCGTATGGTGCAGGAACAAATGATCTTGACACGGCACTGGCACTTGCCGGAAGAGCAAGGGAAGCAGGACTTGACATTCTGTTAGATTACCATTACAGTGATTTCTGGGCGGATCCAGGCAAACAGTTTGTCCCCAAAGCGTGG
>CACXDC010000137.1 GCA_902766365.1 uncultured Lachnospiraceae bacterium
TCTCCCGTCTGTGACTCTCTGACCGTTATGCTGGAAGCATTAAACCTTGCCCTTTTCAGATGATCATCATTATCCGATCTTTGTACTTCAATATTACATCTTATACCACTTCCAAGGATACAAAGTGCATCCAGTCTCACTGATCTGCCATACAGATTCCGTTCACTGCTCTGTACGATAACGTCCTGTACTGTCAGGTTTTCGTCTTCCAGTATTGTTCTTAAAATTTCCTGACAGGCCGGAATATCTTTTGCAAACACTTCAAAGAATACATCGTCTATCAGACGAAATTTCTGTACTCTTTGTACTTTTTCCTGTAAATCCATGTTCTCCCCTATTATACCATCTCAGTCAGAATACGCAACCGCTCTGGCAAACCAGTTGCCGGATACCTGCCTGGCTTTTCCTTCCATGCACAGTTCGATCAGATCAGCCAGCAGTTCCTGCATGGTCATCTGCATTCCCCTCTTCCCTGCTGCCTCATATAGGGCATCTGCCGACTTCGGCTCAAGATCAAGAAGCCCCAGTATCCCATCCTCCGCTGACAGTTCAAGACTCATCTGTCCACTGATCTGCTTATCCTGCTCCGTCTGTCTTCGTTTCTTCTGCAGGCCTTCTGTCCTGTCACAGAGCCGTCTCCTTGCCTGCAGTTCTTCCGGAGATACTTTTCTCTGCCATCCACTGATTTCCTTTTGCCCTCCCAAAGTCCCGCCTCCGGTATTTCCCCTGCTCCCAGTATTTTCCCTGTTTCCGACATTTTCCCTGTCACCACCATTCTCCCTGTTTTTCAGCATCACAAGCTCTGCGATCAGATCTTCCGGAGACAGTACCACACCGGAGCCCTGCCGGATCAGAAGATTGCAGCCATCGCTGAGGCGGTCAGTCAGTCTCCCCGGTACCGCATACACATCCTTCCCCTGCTCCAGTGCCATATCTACGGTAATAAAGGTACCACTTTTCTGTCTGGCCTCTATCACAAGGACAGCATCCGAAAGGCCGGCCACGATGCTGTTCCGGTAAGGAAAAAGCTGCTTTTTTGGAGGCGTACCCGGTACAAAAGGTGATATCACCCCGCCCTGCTCCCGGATTCTGCCATAAAGCTCCTTCTGTGAAGCCGGATAGCAGACATCCACCCCACAGCCAAGTACGGCATAGGTTCTGCCACCACCATCAAGTGCCGCCTTCTGTGCAATACCGTCAATTCCTCTTGCCATGCCGCTGACTACCCGGATCCCTGCCCTTCCCAGGCGTTCCCCAAATGCACCGGCCGCATAACTTCCATATTCAGAACAGTCTCTGGCACCGATCACTGCTACCGTACAGTCTCTTTCCTTCGGTAATTCCCCTATACAGTAAAGTGCCATGGGCGGACTTGCCATGGCAAACAGCCGCCTTGGATATTCCCTGTGAAAAACAGTGATCATACGGATCTGTTTCTTCTGCAGCTCCTCAAAGGCCTGCTCCAGCCTCCACTCCTTTCGGAACTGCTCAAAAGCTTCTGCTTTTCTTTCTGCTACCTTGTCCCGCCAGCCCCAGCTTATCAGCTTTTCCTTCAGTTCCTGCCGGCTCATCCGGTAGATCTGTGACGGGCTTTCACAGTTCTCCAGCAAAAGCACAGCCGCTTTTTCCGAAAGCTCCGGTATATTATGGAGCCAGTACAGATATGGCTCTTCCCTCTTCGTTATTTTCATACGTAATCCCCTTCTCACTCCAGTCCCTGACAGTAGCAGGCTGCCTCCAGAAGATCCTCCTTCCCAACCTTCTCGCTGCCCGCAAGATCTGCGATTGTTCTTGCCACCTTCAGCAGCTTATGACATGTTCTTGCTCCCAGCTTCATGGAAGTATAAATCTGTTCCAGTACCTGTTCTTCCTTTCTGCCAAGCTTACAGAAGCTGCGGATATTTCCTGCAGTAAGCTGTGCATTGAACCGTATCCCCATGTCACGGTACCGGAAATCCTGCCGGCTTCTTGCTTCCATCACCCTATTTCTCATGCCCGCGCTGCTTTCCCCGTTTTCCCTGTTTCCCGGCTTCTGGAGATCTGAAAATTCCGTTTCCTTTAGTCTGACCTGCAGATCGATCCGGTTCAGGATCGGTCCGGAAAGATGGGAAATATACTGATGGATCTCATACGGCGTACAGCGGCACCTGTTTCTGTCCGGAAAGTAGCCACAGGGACAGGGATTCATCGCTCCCACCAGCATAAATTCTGTAGGATAAGTAACAGTTTCCCGGTTTCTGGCAATCTGTATCTTCCTGTCTTCCAGTGGCTGTCTGAGCAGATCCAGCGTCTTTCTGGAAAACTCCGGCAATTCATCAAGAAACAGTACCCCTCTGTGTGCCAGGCTGACCACACCGGGTCTTGGATGCACACCGCCACCTGCCAGAGCCTGCGGCGTCAGTGAATGATGGGGACTGACAAAGGGGCGGCTTCTTGAAACTGCCCGCATTCCATCAAGAAGTCCGGCTATACTGTAAACAGAAGCTACCTCCAGCCGCTCCTCTTCCGAAAGAGGAGGCAGGATCGTAGGAATCCTCCTTGCCAGCATGGTTTTGCCACAGCCCGGCGGACCGCTGAAAAGCAGATGATGAAATCCGGCTGCTGCGATCATTGCCGCTCTCTTGCCGCTTTCCTGCCCGGATACCTCTGAAAAATCCATTTCCGTCTCTTTTCCCTGCCAAAGACCATGTTCCCGTTCCACCTCCAGCTCCCGGACGCGTTTTTCCTCCCATTCCTTCTGTTCTGCTTCGCCCATTTTAAGATATTCAACAGCTTCTTTCAGGCTGCCAACACCCATGATCCTTCCCTTCCCGATCAGCCCTGCTTCCTGCAGATTTTCAAGCGGTACAAGAAACCTTGTGATCCCTGCCTGCAAGCCTTCCCCTACCATGGGAAGTATGCCTCGCACCTTCCGTATCTCCCCATTCAGTCCCAGTTCTCCAAGGATCATCATTCCCTCTGTCTCTTTCTCCGTAAGCCGCTCCATTGCTGTCAGCACAGCCAGGGCCACCGGCAGATCAAAGCCCGTTCCCTCCTTCCGGACATCTGCCGGTGAAAGGTTCACTGCAATGTGCATGGCGGGCAGATGGATCCCGTTATTCTTGAGTGCGACTCTGACACGTTCTGCAGACTCCCGCACTTCCCCCGACAGATGCCCGACCATGGTAAAACAGGGAAGTCCCGCAGACAGATCCACTTCCACCTGTACCAGGCAGCTTTCCATGCCAAGCACCGTTCCCGATAAAATTGTACTGTACAAAAAAATCCTCCTTTTCCCCAGAAAATGTACTGCTCTGTGAATAAATCAAGTGTGAAAAAAGTTGAAAATTTGGGATCTGAAATAAAGATCCCGGCTTGAAACAACAGATTTTCAAAAATCTTCTTTTCTGCTGCCAGGAATACAGAAAACCGGTCAGATACAACCCTTCTGTATTGTTTGATATAAAAAAGATACAGTAAATGTAATCACTGTATGGATTGCATTTACTGTATCTGATTTTCAGATATTTGTCAAGAGTGGAATCCCTGTTATTTTCTGGACGTTATTTTCAGGATCATGATTATTTTCAAGATTACTTTCTGTATCCGGATCTGTCGGATCAGAATAATTTATTTTCCATGCCGTCAGGATCCTGTGCAAACTGGATCGCCATTTCCCGGTCAATTTTTCCATCATAGTAAAGCTGTGCAATAGCCTCATCCATAGCGATCATGCCAGCCTTACGGTTCGTCTGCATGACGCTCATAAGCTGATGTGATTTTCCTTCGCGGATCAGGTTCCGTACTGCATGGTTGGCATGAAGCACCTCAAAAGCTGCCACACGCCCTTTGCCGTCAGCTTTCGGGATCAGCTGCTGGGAAATGACTGCTTCCAGCACGTTTGCAAGCTGTACACGGATCTGCTGCTGCTGGTGAGGTGGGAATACGTCGATCACACGGTCTACGGTGCTGGCGGCTCCGATAGTATGTAAGGTAGACAGAACAAGGTGTCCTGTCTCTGCCGCCGTAATGGCCACACTGATCGTTTCGAAATCACGCATCTCTCCTACCAGAATAACATCCGGATCTTCACGGAGCGCAGCCCGCAGTGCATTGGCATAGCTCTGGGAATCCAGACCGATCTCTCTCTGGTTCACCATGGACATCTTATGACGGTGCAGATACTCGATCGGGTCTTCCAGTGTGATCACATGACACTCTCTGTTATTATTGATCTTGTCAATAATAGCAGCAAGTGTGGTAGATTTACCACTTCCGGTAGGACCTGTTACCAGGACAAGCCCCCTTTTCCTCTGATAAAGGTCAATGACAGATGCCGGAACGCCAAGGACCTCCGGTGAAGGCACTTCTGTTCCAACCAGACGCAGGGCGATCGCTACAGATCCTCTCTGCTTATAGGCATTGACACGATACCGCCCAAGCTCCGGAATGGAAAAGGACATATCGTGCTCTCCCTTTTCCTCAAACTTCGCCCTCTGCACGGGATCCATGATCTCATCTGCCAGTGCTTCCGTGTCAGGTGGCAGCAGCCTTGGAAAATCCATGGTGATCAGTTGTCCGTTCACCCTCATTTTCGGTGGTATTCCTACTGTAATGTGCAAATCGGATGCCCCCGCATCCTTTGCAATCGCAAGCATTTCTTTAATCGTAGCCATGTTCAAACCCTTCCCTCAGTTTCAATAACGCTCGTTTTTCTATTCGTGAGACATAGCTTCTGGATATATGAAGCATCTCCCCGATCTCACGCTGCGTAACTTCCTTCCCATTCAAAAGACCATACCTGAGATAAATGATCTCTCTTTCCCTCTCGTTCAGAGCTGTGGAAAGCAGAATGCGGAGCCGTCCGGTATTTTCGCACAGTTCCATCTGATCTGTGACATCTGTCTGTTCCTGTTCGATCACATCCAGCAGATTGATCTCATTCCCCTCTTTATCTGTGCCAATGGGATCATAAAGAGAAACTTCCCTTGCCGTTTTCTTCCTCGATCTGAGAAGCATCAGCAGTTCATTGTCAATGCACCGTGAAGCATAGGTACTCAGCTTACCCCGGACTGCATCGAAGGAAGAAACCGCCTTGATCAGGCCGATCGTTCCGATAGAGATCAGATCCTCCATGTCCTCATCCACATTCTGATATTTTTTGGCAATGTGGGCCACCAGGCGCAGATTCCTTTCAATCAGGATATTCCTTGCTCTTATAGCTTCTTCGCCGCTTCCCTCTTTTAACAGTCGTAAATAATAGGCCTCTTCTGAAGCGGTTAATGGCTGACTGAATGTTTTCAAAAAGGGCGCCCCCAAAGTCATTTTTATTATTCTATGACTTCCAAGGCGCTGCAGTGCCTTTCCACAAAACTAATTATACAAATTTCACGCCCTGATTGCAACTGTCAGGGCATCCGGTGCTTTCATTCAAACAGGAACTCCGCCATCACCCGGTTGCTGACATCCAGGCCAAACTCTGTAAGCTTTAATCGGTCTCCTTCCTGCACAAGAAGTCCTTCCCGGATCAGCTTCTCTGCAATCCCCGGATAAACGTCCGTAAGTTCCTGTCCGAAGGTCTTAAAAAACCGTTTTTCAGAAACCCCTTCTGTCAGCCGAAGTCCCAGAAACATAAACTCTTCCATCTGCTCCTGCACAGTCAGATGACTGACTTCCTGCCGCAGCTGCCTCGCAGCTTCCTCTGACTGCTCCCCTGAAAAAAGCTTCATGTAAGTGTGCAGATCCCGTATATTGGAAAATCTTGTTTCTCTCATCAGGGATGCCGCCCCGATACCAAAGCCGAGATATTCGCCTCTCTCCCAGTAAACCCGGTTATGCCGGCATTCGAATCCATCTCTGGCATAATTGGAGATCTCGTACCTGTGATATCCGGCTTCCTTTAAAATATCATTTGTTATTTTATACAGAGCCCGATCCATTTCTTCATCCGGCAATACCGGTGTATTCTCATAAAATGGCGTTCCTTCCTCAATGATCAGGCTGTATGCCGATATATGTGCGGGCGGCCTGTCCATGGCAAGAAGCTGCCTTAAAGTGTCCTGATAAGATTCCACTGTCTGCTTTGGTATCGCGGACATAAGATCTACATTTATATTGTTAAATCCTGATTTAACTGCCGCGTGATATGTCCGGAAGAAGTCTCCTGCGCTGTGGATCCTGCCAAGTGCCCGCAGTTCTTCTTCCTGCAGAGACTGTACCCCGATGCTCAGCCGGTTGATGCCAGCAGCATGATATGCGGCAAGGCTGTCCGCATCCACGGTTCCCGGATTCACCTCTATGGTAATCTCAGCATCCCTTGCTACAGGGAAAGCCCTTCGCAGCGTCTCCAGGATCCGGCAGATCTGTTCTTTCTTCAGAATGGACGGTGTGCCGCCGCCAAGGAATACTGTCTGTACCTCATAATCCTGACAGCTCCTTCCTGTTGCCGCAATCTCCCTGCAAAGACAGGAAACATAGGCTTCCATCGTTTCCTCTGAAGCTGGTACTGACAGAAAATCGCAGTAGAGGCATTTCCGTACACAGAACGGGATATGAACATATATACTTAAGGGACGTTTAGTTTTCATCCAGCTTCAGTACGCTCATGAATGCCTTCTGGGGGATCTCCACGTTACCGATCTGGCGCATACGCTTCTTTCCTTCCTTCTGCTTCTCCAGGAGCTTCTTCTTTCTTGAAATATCACCGCCATAGCACTTGGCAAGGACATCCTTGCGCATGGCCTTCACAGTTTCCCTGGCAATGACCTTTCCGCCCACTGCTGCCTGAATGGGGATCTCAAAGAGATGTCTCGGGATTTCCTCCTTCAGCTTCTCACACATCTTCCGTCCTCTTTCATAGGCGCTGTCACTGTGTACGATAAAGGAAAGGGCATCCACCTCTTCCTTGTTGATCAGAATATCCAGCTTCACCAGATCAGACTGTTCATAGCCCTTCATTTCATAGTCAAAGGACGCATAGCCCCTGGATCTGGACTTCAGGGCATCAAAGAAGTCATAAATGATCTCATTTAATGGCAGCTCATATTTCAGAAGTGCCCTTGTCTCTTCAATATATTCCATACCAAGATATCTGCCTCTTCTCTCCTGGCACAGTTCCATAATGGATCCGATAAATTCTGTCGTTACCATGATCTCTGCAGAAACAATAGGCTCCTCCATGTATTCGATGGATGCCGGATCCGGCAGATTGGAAGGATTGGTCAGTTCGATCACCTCTCCGTCTGTCTTATGCACCTTGTAGATAACACCGGGTGCTGTCGTAACAAGATCCAGATTGTACTCTCTCTCCAGTCTTTCCTGAATGATCTCCAGATGCAGAAGACCGAGGAAACCACAGCGGAAGCCAAACCCAAGTGCAATGGAGGTTTCCGGTTCAAAATTCAGGGAAGCATCGTTGAGCTGCAGCTTTTCCAGTGCATCCCGGAGGTCCGGATACTTGGAACTGTCCGCCGGATACACACCGCAGTACACCATGGAATTTACTTTTTTATAGCCCGGCAGCGGTTCACTGCAGGGTCTGTCATTGTCCGTAACCGTATCACCGACTCTGGTATCCTTGACATTCTTGATGGATGCCATGATATAGCCTACCATGCCTGCGCAGAGTTCATCACAGGGGATAAACTGTCCGGCACCAAAATAACCAACCTCTACGACCTCTGCTGTCGCTCCGGTAGCCATCATACGGATACTGGTCCCCTTTTTCACCCTGCCTTCCCGGATCCGGCAGAAGATGATAACACCCTTGTAGGAATCATACAGGGAATCAAAGATCAGGGCTTTCAACGGCGCATCCACATCTCCTGTCGGTGCCGGGATCTTGTGCACGACTGCCTCCAGTACCTCATCGATCCCGATCCCGTTCTTGGCTGAAATCAGCGGGGCGTCGGAAGCATCAAGGCCGATCACGTCCTCGATCTCCTCCTTTACACGCTCCGGCTCTGCGCTCGGCAGATCGATCTTGTTGATAACCGGGAAAACCTCCAGATCGTGATCCAGCGCCAGATATACGTTGGCCAGTGTCTGGGCCTCAATTCCCTGCGCCGCATCCACGACAAGAATGGCTCCATCGCAGGCCGCCAGGCTTCTGCTCACCTCATAGTTAAAGTCTACATGTCCGGGGGTGTCGATCAGGTTGAAGATGTATTCTTCCCCGTCCTTTGCTGTATAAATGGTCCTGACGGTCTGGGCTTTGATCGTGATGCCCCTTTCCCGTTCCAGTTCCATATTGTCGAGGACCTGTGCCTGCATTTCCCTGCTGGTCAGCAGTCCTGTTTTCTCTATAATTCTGTCTGCCAGGGTGGATTTACCATGGTCAATATGTGCCACGATACAGAAATTTCTGATTTTACTCTGGTCGATATGTGTCATAAGTACCTCCTTGTGCCGTCAGCAGCCCCTTTTTAGCCATGGCTGCACATTTATCAGCATATCACATTTGGCCGTTCAAAACAATGGAAATGATATGTGCCAGGGGATCACAGGCATTCATGATCTCCTCTACCGTATTTGTCTGTGCACCCAGCTCGATCAGAAGACTCTTCGGGCAGAGGTGCAGATTATAACGATAGGCCTTCAGATAGATCTTTCTGGCAAGGCCCGGATAATATTCATTGGCTGCCACCTGCATCTGAAAGGAAAATGCCAGATTATCCTGCAGATACGGATTTTCCAGATAAGCGATCTTTCCCTTGTTCCTCAGATAGCTCATACCGTTAAAAAGCATAAACCTGGCCGTCGGCCTTCCATCAAGATCCATGACCAGCTTCTTTCCTTCCTTCATCTCATCCCTGTGCAGGTCGATCACCACCTGGATGGTGGGATTTTCTGCAAGGATCTGTTCAATGGCAGGCAGCGATTTATTATAGGCATCATCCCTTGCCTCCACATCATATCCTCCTGTATCATGCATCACGGAAAAGCCATAGGTATCCTGCAGGATCTTTGAAAGTCTTTCACCCGCACCGACAATCGTAGTTGACGGATCCCCCTGCACTGAATCCGAAAAATCCTCCAGCGAATGGGTATGATAGATCAGGATATCCGGTCCTTCTGAAGACCTCGTGATCGACATATCCCGATAGAGAAGCTGATTTAATCCCACATAGGAACTGTCAAGACCGGTCGTACCATCTATGGCA
>CACXDC010000138.1 GCA_902766365.1 uncultured Lachnospiraceae bacterium
TTTATAAGGAGAATTCTTTACCATGAGCAAAAAACAACTCCTTTCCAATGAGGAAATCGCTTCCTTCTGCGGACAGACAGCCCTGATCATCAAGGCCGGTATCGGTCCTGCAGAGGGCATGGAAATCTTAAAACAGGACACAAAGGATCCGAAAGGCCAGGAACTGCTTTCCCGGATCAGCGATTCCTGCAGGAGGGGCTCCAGTTTCCACGAAGCCCTTCTGGAAACCGGTCTTTTCCCGGATTATGTGATCAAGCTGATCGCTCTTGGCGAAGAATCCGGCAATACTGACGATGTCCTGACTTCCCTTTCCGAATATTATGAACGGGAGCAGACCATTGCAGACAGTATCAAAAGTGCTGTCACCTATCCTTTCATCATGATCGCCATGATGTTCCTTGTGATCGTGGTCCTGATCGTAAAGGTACTGCCAATCTTTGCACAGGTATTTGAACAGCTTGGTACACAGATGAGTCCGCTTGCCACTTCACTGCTTGCCGCTGGAAATACCTTAAGCCGCTACTCCCTGATCCTTACCCTGATCTTTCTGGTAATCGTAGTGGCTTTCATCGTCATGTACAAAAGTCCTGCAGGCCGTACCAAGATCCAGCGGTTTCTGACCAGATTTCCCCTGACCAGCGGCTTCTATGAAAAGGTTGCTGCCGGACGCTTTGCCAGCGGCATGTATCTGGCCTTTACCAGCGGCATGGACACTTATAAGGGACTGGATATGGTAGCTGATCTTGTGGAAAATGAAGAAATGTCAAAGAAAATAGAGCTTTGCAAGGAAGAAATTGAAAAAGATGCCAATCTGCCGGAGGCTCTTGCCAGTGCACAGATCTTCTCCAGTCTTTATTCAAGAATGATCGCCGTTGGCTTCCGCTCCGGTTCTGTGGATCTCGTCCTGAAAAAGATTTCCGAAAAATATGACGAAGATACCCAGAAACAGCTTGACCATATTATTTCCATCATTGAACCGACCCTTGTCATTCTGCTTTCTCTGGTAGTCGGGCTGATCCTGATGTCCGTCCTGCTGCCTCTGATGGGAATTATGTCAAGCATTGGCTGACCATAAAGAAAGGATCTGCTTATGTCAAACAACCGGTTTGCACAGAAAAAAACAATATCCCTGTCTTTTCTGCGGATTCCATACCTGATCTTTCCCGTGATCCTGATCCTTTTTCTGCTTGCCCTGTCCTCCATTCAGGACTCTGCCCTGCAGAAACAGCAGGAAAGCCTGGAAACAGCACTGGAGCGTGACATCACCCACTGCTATGCGGTAGAAGGATATTATCCGCCAAGCCTTTCCTATATTGAAGAGCATTACGGTCTTACTTATAACAAAGACCTGTTTTTTGTGGATTATCAGCCTGTTGGCTCCAATATCCGCCCGGATGTAACGATTATCGTAAGAAAGGACAACTCATGAGAAAACAGGAAGAACGACATATCATTGATATTCTGTTTGTCATTGGTCTGTTCTGTATTTTTGCCCTGTCCACCATTTTTCTGATCTCCATTGGTGCAGATATTTATGGCAAAACAGTTTCCAATACCGAAAATAACTTCAATGACAGGACCTCCTTCGCCTATGTGACGGAAAAGATCCGTCAGGCTGACAGAAGCGGTGCCATCACAGCTTCCACCCTGGAGGGAAGGTCTGCCCTCAAACTCCAAAAGACAGTGCAGGACACCGTCTATATTACCTGGCTGTACGAGGATGAAGGATATCTGAAGGAGCTCATGGTAAGAGAAGATACACCGCTATCCCTCTCTGCCGGCCAGAAAATCCTGCCGGTCAGTGATTTTTCTGTTTCCCGGATTCAGGACAACCTCCTGCAGCTCACGATCCGCACAGCAGACGGTGAAGACTGCAGCCTTTCTGTAAGCCTGAAATCGGATCCGTATGTTTCTCCTGCAGAAAACGAGGAAGGAGGTGCTGCGGATGAACAGTAACGCCAGGAAAACCGGCCTCTTCCTTATGGAACTGATCATTGCCATTCTTTTCTTTTCCCTTGCTGCTGCAATCTGTGTACAGCTTTTTGTGAAATCTCATACGATCAGTGAGCGCAACATTGCCCTGAACCACAGTATCCTTCTGGCACAGAATACTGCCGAGATCTTTTATGCCACGGACGGAGATCTTACGGAAATGGCATCTCTCCTTAGAAGCGGAGAATCTTCCGTCACAGCGGGCACCACTGACAGTGACAGTACCGCTGCGCTGACTTTGTTTTATACAGATGAATTTGATTTTCTTGATCCGGCCACGGCACCCCTCTCCGCCGTTTATCAGCAAACCATATCGCTCTCTGCTGACACGGATCCGGCTCTTATCACCTGCCATATCGTGATCTCAGAGCTTTCCTCCGGGGGTGTCATTTATTCTCTGGACACCACACTGTTTCAAAGAGATGGCAGCTCTTCCACCGCCATAAAGGAGTAGCCCATGAATAAGAAGAAAACTTATGGTATGAATATGGGAGCTTCTTCCCTGCTGATCATCATCGTGATCCTCTGTCTCGTATGCTTTGCCGGGCTTTCTGCGGTCAGCGCTCTTGCCGACTACAGGCTCAGTGAAAAGCTCTCCGGGCGTACCACTGCCTACTACGAAGCTGTCAGTGAAGCAAACCGGGAAATGGCCCGCATCAATCAGGAACTGCTTTCTTTTTATGAAAACAGCTCTTCCGAAGACGATTACAGACAAAAAATAAAAGAGTCTTTTCAGGACTCTCTTACTTTTTCGTATTCTGTCAGTGATACACAGGCGCTTGTTGTTTCTCTGGATCCTCTGTATCCCGCTGCCGCCTCTGATCCTTTGTACCGGATCACCTGTTTCGAAGTGGAAACCGTATCCGATCTTTCCCTGGATGATTCCTTACCGGTCTTCACTGGCAACTAATACACCAAGAACGATGGTTCTGTTATTGCTGTGAAGGCCATGACAGGTAGACAGTGTCATTACTTTATCCGATGCGCTGACGACCTTATCTGATCTCCAGGTTGCTGTCTCATCCACATAATCCAGAAAGCCCTGCTGCTCCTCTTCATTCCGGATCAGGTCATAGGTTCTGGAATCTGCCTGTGTCAGATATACCGCAAAGATCTCGTACATATAGGCCTTATCTTCTGTAAACACATAGAAATTCGGATTTTCTTCCTGTATGGAAGAATCATTCAGCATCTTCTTGAGGGAACCAAACATGGTTCCGTTTCTCATATTATGTCCATATACGATCGTATTGTAATCGCTGTAGTCTGTTCTGTTCAGGAAGTCCATGAAGATCGCACCTGAACTGTTCTTCTCCCCTTCAAAGGTATAATGGGTATAATAATCATTGTCATTCCCACGGACGATCGGATAGCTGATCTCCAGTGGCTCATAGTACAGCCAGCCTGTAAAATCTTCATTGATCTTCTTCAGTTCATCATACCGGATATCAACAGATACCGGGATCAGGCTTTCTTCCTCTGTTTCCTCTGCTGCTGTGCTCTCCTCCTGCACCGGTGCTTCTTCTTTGACAGAAGCGTAGCTTTCCAGCTGCTGGTATTCGTCAATACCCTTCTGGTACTCTCTGGACAGCCGGAATACATTGATTCCCGATACCACTACCGCTGCCAGTGAAACAATCAGTACGATCAGCCACAATTTGTTTTTCACTTTCCATTTCCCCTTTCACAATACCGGATTCCCTGTAGTCAATATTTTACACTACGCCGATACGGAAAGTCAATGTCAGGACATTTCTCACCATTTCTCATGGATATCCGGGCAGTGGTTCTTCCTGATGGCAGCCCGCATTTCCACAAAGCACCCGCAGATCCGGCACATACCGTTCAGCAGGTGGTCACACTCTTTACAGAAAGAAAGCCTCTCTTCATAAAGAGGATCCTCTGCTTTGATCTCCGGATCAAGCTGTCTGATATATTCATACATATTGTCAAAATAGGAGGCGTCCGGCATATCCTTTGCCAGACACCTCCTGCATATTCTCTGTTCCATTATGCTTTTATCTCGATCTGCACCACACTGCATGCCGGAAGCTCTACAGCGAGATCTCCGTCCTGTGTGATCCTGTAATCTGTGAAATCCTCTTCCTTCACACACCCGGGTTCATCAAAGGTATTATGTGCTGCCATGGTTCCTGTCAGGATCCTTGCCTGCACCTGTTCGATCTTCTTATCAAAGAACTGTACTGTCACAGTATCTGCTTCCTCTGCAGAAAGATTTCCCAGTGTGATCAGGATATTACCTTCAGCATCCATGGAAACGGACTCACTGATATGAGGCACCTTATCTTCTCCTTCTCCGACCAGTTCTGTTGTCAGTGTACTGTCCAGAAGCTCACTCTCCTGATGACCACGGAACATATGAAATACATAATAGGTCGGTGTCAGTACCATCCTGGCACCTTCTGTCAGGATCACTGACTGCAGTACATTGACGAGCTGCGCGATGTTGGCCATTTTCACACGGTCACAGTGCCTGTTGAAAATGTTCAGGGAAAGGCAGGCCACCAGTGCATCTCTCATGGTGTTCTGCTGATACAGGAATCCCGGATTGGTTCCCGGTTCCACATCAAACCAGCAGCCCCACTCATCGATCATCATACCGACCTTTTTGTCCGGATCATAGCAGTCCATGATATCGCCGTGCTTTTTGATCAGCTCTTCTATCTTCTGTGCCCTGGCAAGCGTCTTATACCACTCTTCTGTCGTAAATTCTGTAGCACTTCCCTTATGATCCCAGTCCGGTCCCGGTACGGTATAATAATGCAGGGAAAGACCATCCATATAACCGTGAAGATACGGTGCTGTATGGTCAAAGGCTGTCTCCAGCACTTCTTTTGTCCAGTGGTAATCATCTGCATTCGGACCGCAGCAGATCTTTTCTGTTTCACCCCTTCCGGAATAATCCCGGAGGAAAGTCTGATATCTGCGGTAAAGATTGCCATAATACTGCGGTGTCATATTGCCGCCGCAGCCCCAGCTTTCATTGCCAACTCCGAAATAATCTACCTTCCAGGGCTTCTCCCTGCCGTTTTTCCTCCGGAGATCTGCCATGGGGGATACCCCGTCAAAGGTCATATATTCAAGCCATTCTGACATTTCCTGTACCGTACCGCTGCCTACATTTCCATTGACATAGGTCTTACAGCCAAGCTGTTCGCAAAGCTCCATAAACTCATGGGTACCAAAGCTGTTGTCCTCCAGTACACCGCCCCAGTGGGTATTGATCATCTTCTTACGGTTCTCTTTGGGACCAATGCCGTCCTTCCAGTGATATTCATCTGCAAAACAGCCGCCCGGCCAGCGGAGTACCGGAATCTTCATTTCCTTCAGGGCTTCCACCACATCTGTCCGCATTCCGTTTTTGTTCGGGATCTCAGAATTTTCTCCCACATAGATCCCTTCATAAATACATCTTCCCAGATGCTCTGAAAAATGTCCGTAGAGCTCGGCATTGATCTTTCCAAGCTTCTTTGTCTCATTAATAACCAGTTTTGCCATCGCCTTCTCCTCTCAAAGCCGTCAGTCCTTCTGCAGACTGTTGTATTCTGCCATCCGGATATCTTCTAATACCGGTCTTTCTCCGGTAGCCTGACACCATATGGTCACGTCATCGCACCATTCTCCGCACAGATATACCACATCCCGCTTTCCACCGGCTACTACAGGCATATTTTCCACCTGCAGCATGATCCTTCCTGCCACATGTCCACCGGCATATACCGTCAGCTTCAGATCCCGTCCCCTAAAGAACAGCTTTACTTCCTTCTTTTCTGTCTGCAGCTGCAGCTTCAGGAAACAGTTCTCACCCTTCTGCAGTCTGAGCGGAAGGCTGGCACCTCTGAAGTCCTTCCGTGCCTGTGGTACAATCTCACTGTAGGTACAGTCTCTGATCGTTCTGCCTCCAAAGAGTGTCACCCTGCCTGCCCGGTCTGTATAATACCTGCGAAGGATCCTGACCGTCAGTTCCATCCGTCCGCTTCCGGCAAAGGCACTCAGGTCCACATAAGGATCATCCTTCTGCACCATGGAAACCAGGGAATTATTGACATAGACAGCGATCATGCAGTCTGCCTTCTCAAAATGTAAAAACAGGGCATCCTCTTCCGGCCCGGAAACAATAAACCGGGAATAAATGGTTTTCAGCGGAGATGCTGCACGGTTATAACCGTCGATCCCCATAATTGTATTATACGGGGAATGTCTGAAAAAGCAAGTTTCTGTGAATGCTCCGTCATCCAGATCAAACAGCCAGCTTTCGCTGATATCTTCCCTTCTGGTAATCTGCATCAGCTTTGAAATTCCCTTCAGTGAACCCATCTGCAGGCTCCTGCACCGGATATCATCAAAATTGCTGTGCCCCCAGATTTCTGTCTGGATCTGCACCTCGCCTCTGTGCAGGAATCTGCGCAGGGTATTGCCATTGGAATATACCGTTTCACACATTTCCTGATTCCGGATCGTTAACAGGTCTGCTGCTCCTGCGATCAGATATTCACCGTCCACTGCAAGCGTCACATCATAACAGCCAATGCCCCGGTACTGTCCCATGGTCTCCATAGGTGCGATTTCCGCTTTCCTGCTGTTCTCCCTGGTAAGCTGCGCCTCTCCCGTGTACAGGAAGATCTCTTCTCCATCCTCCTGCTGCTTTTCCGGCAGGCAGGCAAGATCCGGAAGTCCCGGGATCGCTGCAGCTCCCATATGTTCTTTCGTTCCAGCGATAAAATCAATATTTCCATAGGAAAAGACAATTTCTTCCTCTTCCACCTCTTTCTGGATCCGGTAACTTCCTTCTGCTCCGTCAAGGAGACTGTCCAGAAATCCTTCTCCATAAAGGCATACCTTCACACGGTCATCCTGCCGGCTGATCCAGCCAATCTCATAATTACTGTGCCGGATCACACAGTCCTCACTGATCTGGAAATTCCAGGGCAGAAGTCTTGTTTCAAGAGGCTGCATTTCCACCATAAAGCTGTCTGTTTCTGTCTGAACGGTGACTGCCTGCTTCTTCTCCAGATCAGAAAGCTCCATCAGCTCCCCTTCCTTAAGCTTCAGGAAAGGTACCTTTCTGTTTATCTTCCCTTCTGCCTGCACGGAAACCTCCGCATGGAATCCCGGCTTTGCCGAGGCAAGGGATTCTGAAAGGCTGCCGATCAGTCCTGCCAGAAGACGGGCTTCATAAATCTGCCCATTGCAGTCTCCTGCCGAACCGATCATGGAACAGAAATCATAATCAGAAGCCATCAGGGCTACCGGATTCTCCTCTGTTCCCCAGTTGGTAATCCCATTATAAAAATCCATGGTACATCCTGCTGTCTGGTTATAAGGACTTAAAAGCCTTGCCCCGCAGGCCAGAAGGCGCTTCAGATAGCTGTGCTCCCTGTTGGTTTCTGTCACGAGAAAAGGCATGCTTCTCTCCTGCACAGAATGATACAAATGGATCGCACGCTCTTCCAGGTCAGCATAGTCGCCATCTGAATATACATTAAAAGCAGTATAAAGATCCGGTGTCAGGCCGCCGCCCCTGAGCAGATCATTCTGTCCGCAGCAGTAAAACAGCGGTACTGTCATGCCAAATGATTCTGCCATCTTTTTCAGCTTTTCCATATAGCTGACAGGGCTTTTGCACCGGTAAAAATCCAGTTCATTTTCAATCTGCATGCAGATGATCGTTCCCTGCTGCCCGATCTGATACTTTGAGAGCACCGGCAGGATATGTGCATACCAGTCCCGCATTTCTGACAGAAATTCAGGATCATCCTGTCTGACTGCCACCTTTTTCTCCGAAAGCCATGCCGGGATCGCACCGCCATCCCATTCGGAGCAGATATACGGGCCGGGACGGGCGATGACAAACAGTTCATTTTCCGCAGCCAGCTTCAAAAATGTCTCCACATCCTTATTGCCTTCAAAATCCCAGGTATCCGGTGCCGTTTCGTGATAATTCCAGGGAAAATATACATCAATGGCCTGATAGCCTGCTGTTTTCAGCAGCTTCATCCTGTCATTCCACCGCTCTCTCGGGATCCGGAAATAAAACAGGGAAGAGGCCAGCAGTGTCCGATATTTTCCGTTAATACAAATTCCGTTCTGATCTAATCTGATTGCTTCCATAGAAAATCCTTTCCTCTTTTATCCTTTCAGTCCGCTGTGGACCATTCCATTTGTGATCTGCTTTTCAAATACCAGGAATATGATCAGGATCGGGATCAGCGCACACACCGTTCCTGCCATAATGATGGTATACTGCATGGTATGCTCTGACTGGAAAAATTTAAGGCCAAGCTGGATCGTATATTTCTCTTTCGTATTCAGATAGATCAGCGGTGCCATATAGTCATTCCATACCTGAATAAAGGTAAATATGATCAGTGTTGCCAGCGCCGGCTTTGCCTGCGGCAGCATGATCTGTGCAAAGGTCCTGCCTTCTCCGGCCCCGTCTATCCTTGCCGCCTCAACCAGCTCATCCGGAACAGTCATAAAGAACTGCCGGAGCAGAAAGATACCAAAGGCACTGGCGAGCTGTCCAAGGATCAGCGCAAGGTGCGTATCCGTCAGATGAAGCTTACTGATGATCTGATACTGCGGGATCATGATCGTATGCCAGGGCACCATCATGGTGGCCAGATACAGTCCGAATACCACATTCTTTCCGGTAAATTTCATTTTTGCAAAGGCATAGGCTGCCATTGCACTGATGATCACCTGTCCTGCTGTAGCAAATACAGCAACAAAGGCTGTATTTTTATAAAAGATCAGAAACGGTTCTTCCGTCCATACCTTCACGTAGTTGCTGAGATTCACCGGATCCGGAATCCATTCGATCGGTGTGGTAAATACCTGGCTGTCATATTTCAGCGAAGTTGATATCATCCACAGAAACGGGAATATCATGGCAAAGGACAGAAGAAACATCAATGCATAAAATAATATACTTTTTGCTTTTTTCATTGTATTCTCCTCCTTAGTCATAATTAACCCAGTACTTCTGTGCCACAAACTGGAATATGGTGATCACCAGGATCACGGCAAACAGGAAGTAGGCGATCGCTGACGCATATCCCATATGCATGCTCTTGAAGCCTTCATAATAAATCCGGTATGCCAGTACGTTTGTACTCATACCGGGACCTCCGTCTGTCATGACACTGACCAGATCAAATACCTGGAAGGAATTGATCGTAACCAGGATCAGATTCAGGAATATGGTCGGACTGATCAGCGGAAGGGTAATTTTGAAATACTGCTGCAGCCTGCCAGCCCCGTCAAGCGCTGCCGCTTCATACAGGGAATCCGGCACATTCTGCAGACCTGCCAGGAAGATCATCATATAATACCCGCAGTTTTTCCAGACAGATACAATGATCACCGCATAAAGCGCCCACGTGGTAGATGCCAGCCACTGCGGCGGATTACTGATGCCGATCTGCTCCAGTATGGTATTTAACGGTCCTCCCTGTGGATTGAAGATCATCTTCCAGATCACTGCTACCGATACCATGGATGAAATGTATGGAAGGAAAAATGCGATCCGGAAAAATTTCCGGAATCGCATTAATCTGTTTAACAAGCTTGCCAGTATCAGGGATACCAGCATAGTCAGGACAGAAAACCATACGGCATAAATACAGTTATTTTTAATAGATACTTTGAAATACCGGTCTGAGAACATTTTGATATAATTCTGCAGTCCGATGAACTGATAATCCTTTGACAGCCCTGTATAATCCGTCAGGCTGTACCAGAATCCAAGCACAATAGGCAGGAACATGAACAGGAAGAACACGATCAGGCTTGGAAGGATAAAGCCCCAGCCAATCAGATTCTGTTTCAGCTTCCGTCTGCTCCGTTTGACAGCTTGCTTTGCCATATGGCTTCCCTCCTTATCCTTAGTTCATTACTTCTGCTCTTCTCTCTTCGAAGTTCTTTAATCCATCTTCCAGAGATTGCTCACCGATCAGATAAAGCTCTCTTTCTTCTTTTTCAATGGTCTGAAGCTCTGTATATTCAGGGATCATCAGGGTTTCTGAAATCTTTGCAGGACTCAGGATGTTAGCTGCTCCGGATACACCGATCGCTTCCTCGAATACTGCTGTAATATCATCATCAATATAAGCAGGGATCGCACCGGCTGCTGCGATGTATTTTGCCGCTTCTTTTCCAGCCATGTAAGAAATAAACTCAAAAGCTGCTTCCTGCTTTTCAGAAGATGCATTGATACCGATAAAGGTACTTACACCACCAATGGTGACAGGATCATCTGTCTTTGCAGGCTGGGGAACAGTTGCAATACCAAGTTCAAAGTTATCTGCGATGGTAGGATCATTCTTTAACATGGTCAGTACATCACTGATAGACCATTCTCCGCCCGGATACATATAGCACTTGCCGGAGCAGAAGAAGTTGATTCCATCTGTGCCGCTGCTCACCATATCAGAATAACTCATATGGGAATTGTCTGTATTGTACAGTCTGTTTTCCAGCTCCCACCAGTCCTGAAGAGCACTCAGGTCATCATCTGCGAAGTTGGAGCCTTCCTGGATGGTGATGTAAGGACAGTTATTCCAGTCAGGAATATAACCACCATAAATTCTGTCAGCACCTGTACCCTCGGATAACTCTGCTGCCAGATCTGCATATTCATCCCATGTCAGATTATCAGGATATGCAACGCCCTTTGCATCAAACATTTTCTTATTATAGAAAAGTCCGTAAGCAGATGCTCTGTAAGGAAGTCCGTAGAATTTGTCATCCTGCTTGGTATCTGCAAATCCGGTTCCATAAATGGAAATATCCATACCGCTGTCATTGATCATCTGGGTGATATCTGTCAGATTTCCACTCTTTGCCAGATTGCTTAACAGGGAAGTAGATCTCATATTGAATACATCAATGTCATTGCTTCCTGCCAGCATGGTCATGAGCTTGTCATCATACTCATCACTGCTTACCTGTGTCATTTCTACTGTTACATTCTCACTGGATGCATTGAAAGCATCTACCATCTGCTGCAGATAATCGCCTTCACTCCAGGAATAATAGTGGATCACTACCTTGTCCTGTCCGCCTGCAGTATCTGCTTCTGCGGTTTCTGTTTCTGCCGCCGATGAATCTGTTGTGGTATCTGCTGCTGCAGAACCTCCATTGTCAGATGAGCCACAGCCTGCCAGCAGGCCAAGTCCCATGGTACATGCCAGAATACAAGAGATTATTTTCTTTTTCATGTAATGTCCTCCTTTTTGTCTTTCCTTCTCTTTGTTTATCAGGTGACCTCATTCTATCAGGGCATACGCTCTTCCGAAAGTCTATCATTTTTCCTGTTTTTACAGCTTCCACGAAAAGATTAGAAAATCTAATTTTTTACCGTCAGAATGCACAAAACCGCCTCTGCATCCCCTGCAGAAGCGGTTTTCGGCTCCCGGATGATCTTATCCGGCTGCCCTTTTACAGGCCACGCTGCATCAGCTTTCTTCCTGCCTGCTTTTGATCTTGTCCATATAATAGAAATATCCGCTCTGCTCCACCTGGGACAAAACATCCTCTATATTTTTCTGTTTCATCTTTTTCACAATGTTGCGGATGTGCGTCTTCATTGTCACCGGCTCGATAAACCGCTCCCGGCAGATCTCTTTCTGATCCTTGCCCTCATGCAGCGCCTGCAGGATATTCCTCTCCGTATCCGTCAGAAGCTGCACCAGATAGATCGTATAGATCAGACTGTCCTCATTATTCTTGATCCGCTTAAATTCTTTCCGCAGCTTCTTTGCCACCTGTGGACGGATCACGGATTTCTCATAGTAGGCATCCTTTACGCAGGAAACCATGGCTGCCGGCGAAGCCGTCTTCAGCACATAGTCACAGGCCCCTGCCTGGAAAGCCGCATAGATCATCTCATCATCCTCATATACCGTCAGGATCACGATCTTGATCTTTGGAAATTCCCGCAGGATCTGGCTGGTCGCTGTGATCCCGGCGTACTTGCTTTCCATTTCAATATCCATCAGGATCACATCCGGCTGCAGCATGGCACTTTTCATGATCGCCTGATATCCGTCATGGGCAACCGCCACTACCTCAATTTCCTCTGACTGCGACAGAACAGTCTCATATTTCCTGCAAAGTGACTCCATATCATCTACGAGCATCACTCTGATCTTTTTATTTTCCATCTGGCACTTCTCCTATCAAAGGCAGATAAATATGGAACACTGCACCCATTTCCCCATTTTCTGCCGTAATTCTTCCTCTGTGGCTGGTAATGATCCTTCTGCAGAAGGAAAGTCCGATCCCCCAGTTCTGTTTGGTTGATTTCGTGGATACAAACGGATTGAACAGACGGTTGCTGATACTTTCCGAAAGTCCTGGCCCGGTATCCCTGATAATGACCTCCGTTTCCTCTTCATAAACCTTAAGATCCACGAAAACCTTCTTTTCCCCTCTGTTTTCCTCCATGGCTTCCATAGCATTGCAGAAGATATTCCGGAAGACCTCCTTCATATAACCGGGATCCAGAAAAACTTCTACCTTGTTCTGCGGCTTTTCATATAGAATCTGGCAGCCTGCCTTCTCCAGCATAGCCCTGTTTTCTTCCACAGCACTCTGGGTCACTTCTGCCAGATTCTGTCTGGACTGGTTCAGTACGATCCGGTTGCTGTTCTTCTGCAGTTCATTCAGCCTGTCATAAACCTCCTGACAGGATTTCTGGATATTTTCAAGCTCTCTGACCGGTTCCTTCTCCCTTGCTGAAAGTGCCTCTGCCTCTGCCATGATCCCAAGCAGTTCATTCTTCACATAGTGGCTGAATGCCCTCGTGGAAATCTCAGACGACGCAATGATACTGGAAAAGACATATTCCTCCTGGGATACTCTCTCCCGCATCAGCTGATACCGGTACATATTGTAAAACAGAATGATCAGGAACGCCAGGATCAGCCAGATCACTACCCGCATACCATTAACATACGGTGCCATCTTCAGCGAATAATAGGAAATATAACCTGTAGATCTGGACATCCACAAAAAAGAATCCGGCAGGGAAAAGAACATATAAAAATACAGCCCGGCCAGACTGATCTGTGTCAGAAATATTGCCCGCTTTACCCTCAGAAGTTCCGGTACCTGTTTCTTACGGAGATCAGACAGAAAAATAAAACCACACCCAATGATCAGCATGAGGAAATTGCCGATCACAGTGACATGATGAAAGCCTCCGTAAATTTTCCGGAAGATCCGGGGATCCGGCAGGAACCCCATTTTCCCGAAATAGAGTGAGCGCTGGAATACCGTATTATAGGCAACCGCCTGCAGGAGCAGATAAACACTGGCTGCGATCAGAAGTCCTTTTCTTCTCTTTTTCTCCTTTGCGGAACTGATCTGCCAGACAAGCATGAAATTTCCAAACAGAAATGCAAGGCTGCACAGGTTCATGCCATTGACCAGTGCTCCTTTTGATATATGAAGATAGATCAGCTTTCCATACAGCTCCTTGCTGATGTTGAAATACTGATTGATCATATTGTCATAATTATTGTCCTTGGCCATAAAGATCATGGAACACAGTGTTACCCCGATAAAAGAAGCAAACAGGATCAGTAACGGCACAAGGGCTTCCCGGACATTCGTTTTTTCTTTCATAGCTGCTTCCTCTTCCTGTCCGTATTATAGCAAAAACTGTCATCTGCTGCATTGGAACTTTTCTCCCTCAAGCCCGGGGATTACAGCATATTCACCAAAGAAACCCTTTCCTTATCCCTTTTATGCACATAAAAAGAACCCCCGAAGCTTTTAACTTCGAAGGCCCTTCTTATGTACGTTTAGAATCCGAATTCCTGTGCCCAGAACCACTGTCCGTTGCTATTTACGTGAATAGCAATCGCACCTGATGTGAACTCTGCATCCATAATGTTTGCTTTATGGGTAGGAGAATTCATCCATGCTGTAACTGCAGAATCTGCACTCGCATATCCCTTTGCAAGGTTCTCACCATACATCAGATTACTGTTGACGGTCCACCAGTCGGAACCATCAGGTCTGGTATGGGAGAATGACTGGGATGCTTCTACAGCTCTGACTGAGGATGCCTGTTCAAGACCACTGTTCCACGTAAGTGCGGAAAGCCCAGCTTCCTGTCTCTTCGCATTTACGATATCGAAGGCTGCCTTTGCTGCGGCCTGGGAATCAGCTGTTCCTGTGAGGGCATCTGCAAGACTGACCATCTCAGGTTCAATGTAAACAATTCCGTCAGCGGGAACTCCTGCGTCTCTTGTTGCTGCCTGATCTGTTAATGCGCCATCAGTTCTGCCTGCTACATTGTAGTAAGCAATACTGCCGCCGCCAAGGACAAGCACCAGTGCAAAACAAAGTAATACTTTTTTGAGTTTTGCCGATTTCATAAGATACACTTCCTTCCCTGACCCTCCCGGCAAAACAGGGAGAATCCATACTTTGATACTTCTTCTACTCTAATGATAGCACCTGACTTTAAAAAAACAAGTACTATTTTACTACTTTTATATTTTTTCTTTTACCGGCGCCCTGTACCGGATATTCTGCGTATTTCCGGGCTTTTGCGGTATTTCCAGTTTTATTCTTCAAAGGAGAAGAATTTTTTCTTTTTCTGCGAAGGTACCAGATTTTCATGTCTGAGTACGATAGCGGATGCTGGAGGCAGTACCAGGTATACCTTGCCGCCAGATACCGTATATTCCACTTCTTCCGTGCTGAAGCCCTCCTTATCGGAGCTCATGAGGCACTTCATGGTACTTTCCTTTGGAATACCAAGGTACCAGACGCTCAGATCCTTCGTCACCTCATAATCATTGTTATTCACAACTACGATGGTCTGTGCCTGTCTGTTGAAACGGCCATAGGAAACTACATTGTAATCTCCGCTCATGATCTTCAGGGAACCTGTCAGCAGCTCCGGACATGTCTTGTGGATCCTGATCATTTCCTTATGGAACCGGATCAGCTCCTGATCTTCCTTTCCCCATGGATAGGTTCTTCTGTTATCAGGATCCGTGAAGCCACAGACACCGGCCTCATCTCCATAATAGATCGTCGGTGCACCGGGCCATGTCATCTGCATGACAACCGCTTCCCGCATGACTGCCTTGTTGACTCCTTCATCGGCTGCATGAGGGCCCAGATTATTGGTACGTCCTACCCGCCTGTTGGTTCTTGTCAGAAAACGGGAATGGTCATGGTTTGACAGCTCGTTCATGGCAATCTGCAGGGATGGCGTGGTGAAATCTGCCATATGGTGCTTCATGGCGCCGATGAAGCTGTCTGCATTTCCCAGCATATCTCCCCGGAAATCATCACTGTGCTTCTGCATGCCGGTGAGGAACCAGGTCACAGGCTCCATAAAGGCATCATAGTTCATGACAGTATCCCATTCTTTTCCATTCAGCCAGGCCCTGGGACTTCCGTAATGCTCTGCCAGCACGATTGCATCCGGGTTGGCTTCTCTCACTGCCCTGCGGAAATCCTGCCAGAATCTGTGATTGGTTTCCGGGCTGTAGCCAAGATCTGCTGCTACATCCAGTCTCCAGCCATCGGCATTGTATGGAGGTGACACCCACTTGGCCGCAATGCGGAGGATATAATCATATAACTCTCTGGAATTTTCATAATTCAGCTTGGGCAGGGTATCATGTCCCCACCAGCCATCATAGCTGCCATTATAGGGCCATGCATTTTCATTGTGGAACTTGAAGTAATTATGATAAGGACTTTCCTTTTCGATATAGGCACCCTTTTCATAGCCTTCGGCATTCTCATAAATGCGTTCTCTGTCCATCCATTTATTAAAGGAACCGCAGTGATTGAATACACCATCCAGAATGACCTCCATGCCACGCCTGTGTGCTTCTGCCACCAGCTTTGCAAACAGCGCATTGCTGGCTTCCAGATTGGCCTTATTGGTCACACGGTCAATATAACGGGAAGCAAAACGGTTCTCTCTCTGGTCATGAGAAAGCAGTTCTCCCTCATCACTTACGATCCTGCCAAAATGAGGATCGATATAATCATAATCCTGAATATCATATTTGTGGTTGGACGGGGACACAAACAGGGGATTGAAATAAATGACATCAATGCCCAGATCCTGCAGATAATCCATCTTATCAAGAACACCCTGCAGGTCACCGCCGTAAAATTCCCTGACGCCCATGGTCGCCGGATACTTCTCCCAGTCATCCACCTTCATCGTCTTGTCTCCGATATACTGATACTCTCCGGTCAGCACATCATTGGTGGGATCCCCATTATAAAAACGGTCCACATAAATCTGGTACATGACAGCACCCTTGGCCCAGTCCGGTGTCTTAAATCCGGGAATGATCCGGAACTGATACTCCGGCCGTACTTCCTTCACTACACCTCTCGTATCATATAAACAGCTCATTCTTCCTGCTTCTACCAGAAAGTAATAGGAAAACTCTGTATTCTCCAGCTCTATTTCACAGGAAAAATATTCAAAATATTCATCTTTGCTGTCCCTCATCATCAGACAGCGGTTTTCTCCATTCACAAGGAAAACCCGGTCTACATTATTTACTGCTGTCCGGAAACGGATCGTCACCTGCGAATACGGATTCGGTTCTACCGGTGTGACATAGTCCCCGGTTGTATCACTGAACAGTGCCTTTTTGTTGAAAACAGGCCTCATCCCATTAATGTACTGTGTTTCATACTCCGCCTTTCTCAGACGGTCTATGTCAAAAAACATAACTGACTGCTCCCTTTCTCCACTGAAATCCACTCTTACTATTTTATCCGAAACAGCTTCTTTTATCAATAACTAACCCCGTTTCCAAATTATATCCTTCTCCCTCTTTCTGACACATATTCAGATACAAAGTAAAAAGAACAGTACGTGTACTGTTCTTTTTAGAGAAGGTATTTCTTTCTTATGGGGTATAGCAAAAAACTATATAATGTATTGGGGGGGTACAAGTAGTATAATAGCATAGCCCCTATTTTGTGTAAATTCCTACAATTCACAAATATTACAAATTCATGCCATCGTTTTTGTGCATTTTTCACAATATCCTAATTTTCAAAAAAGCTTTCCGGATTATTATCCTTCTGATCAAACAATGCCTCGAACTCTTCTCTTCCAATCTTTTCCTTGGCGATCAGCAGCTCTGCACAGTGATGCAGCACATCCATATGCTCCAGAATGATATCCTTTGCCTTCTTATAGCAGTCATCAATGATGGCTTTCACTTCTCTGTCGATCTCTCCGGAGATCAGTTCGCTGTGATTCTTCGCATGTGCCAGGTCTCTTCCGATAAATACCTCATCATCATCACTGTTGTAATTGATCACACCAATATTTTCAGACATACCGTATTTGGTCACCATATCTCTGGCTGCTGAAGTTGCTTTCTTGATATCACTGGAAGCACCTGTGGTAATATCACCAAAGATGATCTCTTCTGCAATACGTCCACCAAGAGATACCATGATATCCTGCAGAAGCTGTCCCTTTGTGATGAACATCTCATCCTTCTCCGGCAGAGGCATGGTATAGCCTGCTGCTCCATTACCGGTAGGGATAATGGAAACTGTATATACAGGTCCCACATCCGGCAGCACATGGAACAGGATCGCATGACCTGCCTCATGGTAGGCAGTGATCTTCTTTTCTTTGTCAGAGATCACACGGCTCTTCTTTTCTGCACCGATTCCCACTTTGATAAAGGCTCTCTTGATATCATCCTGTACAATAAAGGCTCTTTCTTCCTTGGCTGCCATAATGGAAGCCTCATTCAGAAGATTCTCCAGATCTGCACCGGTAAATCCGGCTGTGGTCTGTGCCACCTGCTTCAGGTCTACATCCTCGGCAAGAGGTCTGTTCTTGGCATGCACCATCAGGATCTCTTCCCTTCCGCCTACATCCGGTCTGTTCACACTGATCTTCCGGTCAAAACGTCCCGGTCTTAAAATGGCAGGATCCAGGATATCCACACGGTTGGTAGCAGCCAGCACAATGATCCCTTCATTCACGCCAAAACCATCCATCTCTACAAGGAGCTGGTTCAGTGTCTGTTCCCTTTCATCATGGCCGCCGCCCATGCCGGTTCCACGGCGTCTGGCCACGGCATCGATCTCATCAATAAAGATAATACACGGAGCGTGTCTCTTGGCCTCTTCAAACAGGTCACGGACTCTGGATGCACCTACACCTACGAACATTTCCACGAAATCGGATCCGGAGATACTGAAGAAAGGAACGCCTGCTTCACCTGCGATCGCCTTGGCAAGCAGTGTCTTACCGGTACCAGGAGCACCCTCAAGAAGTACACCCTTGGGGATCCTGGCACCAACTCTGGTGAACTTGCCCGGATTCTTCAGAAACTCTATGATCTCTTCCAGATCCTCCTTCTCTTCCTTCAGGCCTGCTACGTCCTGCAGTGTTGTCTTATTGTCACCAAGAGAAAGCTTGGCACGGCTCTTCCCAAAATTCATCATTTTGCTGTTTCCGCCGCCTGCATTCTGATTATTCATGATCACAAAGAAGAACACCATAACGATCACAGCAAGAAGTACCGGAAATACACTGTTTAAAAACCAGTTTTCTTCCCGTACCTTTTCTACGGTCGGATCGATCTTATAGGATTCCAGAAGATCTTCGATCTCATTTACATCAGTTACATAAAGGGTCCTCTGTTCCCCATTCGCCAGTACGATCTCCACTTCACCTGTCGGTGTTTCACGGTTTGGCAGGATCGTTGCGGAGATCACCTCATCCGCTTCCAGACTGGTTACCAGTTCCCCTTTGGTATACTCGCTTTGTTTCACATTCAGCATGCTGGTCCAGAGAACCAGGAGCAGAAGTCCGACCACGAGTACAAAATAAATTCTGATACCTCGGTTTTTCATAACTGTCTTACTTTCCTATTCTGTCATTTACTGCATTATTTCCATCAAAGTACACTTCTCAGTCGAAGCTGATCACTCCGATATAGGGAAGATTACGATATCTCTGATCATAATCAAGGCCATAGCCAACCACAAACTCATCCGGTATTTCAAATCCTGTGTAATCTACATTCACATCAATGACTCTTCTGTCCGGCTTGTCAAGGAGTGTGCAGAGTTTTAAGCTTGCAGGCCCTCTGTCCTTTAACATTTCCATCAGGTAGCTTAAGGTTCTTCCGGAATCCACAATATCCTCTACAACAAGAACATCCTTGCCCTTGATCGGGTCATCCAGATCCTTGATGATCTTGACTACACCGCTGGACTTGGTCTCGCTTCCATAGCTGGATACTGACATGAAATCAAGGGAAACCGGTACGGTGATTCTCTTGGCAAGCTCACAGAGGAAAAAGCTTCCTCCCTTTAATACGCAGATAAGGTGTACCTGCTTTCCCGCATAATCCCTGCTGATCTGCTCTCCGATCGCCTGGATCCTGTCATCCACTTCCTTTTCTGATAATAGTACTCTTACATGTTCAGCCATTTTCTGACTCCTTTCTTACTCTTCCGTCCGCTTTATACTGACCTGCATAATATTTCTGGTTTGTTCCGTCACCTTATAATATTCGCTGATCCGATATCCGGGTACCCACATGATATGGGAACCGTCTGCAAGTACATAAAAAGAATCCCTTTCCTGTCTCGGGATCTTTTCGTTAACGAAATAATCCTGAAGGGACTTGTGTGCCATGCTGCTGTTGATCGTGAGATAATCCCCGCGCTCCCTTACCCGCAGCAAAACAGATGTTGTTATTTTATCATAATCAAACCATTTCGTATATCTCTTTTCCGGAATATTTCCAGTTTTTTCACAGGAAAACACTGTAACCTCCACTTCTCCAAGACCATCTGCATAAAAGTGTCCCTCTCCGGTAATTGCTATGGCTTCTCTCTCCTGCCTCTCCTGTTTTCCCTTTACAAGCATACCCGTTCTGTAATTTTTATAAACCGTAATTCCGTATGGCAGGTTCAATTCACCGTTTTTTTCTGAAAGGAAAAGCCGTTCCATGCTTTCCAGATGTGCCGCCGTAATGTCCTTTCTCTGCCCGGCGATCCTCTCCATGAAAAGGTGCAGGATGCGCCCTCTCAGATACGGATCTTCCTGCGAAAAAGCATCCAGATCCAGCCGGATCTGCTTTCCGGCTGCCGTATCCGGCATCCTCTGATCTGCCATGACCGCTGCCTTCTGCTCCGCTGATACCGCCATTTCCATGCTGCCAGACAGGGCTTTTCCTGTACATTCTGCTGCCATGTCTCCGGCAGGCAGCACACATCTTCCTGCCGCTTCTTCTGTCTGTTTCTCCAGATAGTCCTCTGCCAGCCGGAGATTCTCTGCCGTCTGGTTCATATGTGCCACAGCCCCGCTGCAGATCTCATCCTCCGCATAGGGCAGGATATGATGGCGGATCCGGTTTCTTGCATAATGATCCTCCTGATTGGTGCTGTCCGTATAATATCGGATATGCTCCTTTTCCAGATAATCCTCGATCTCCTGTCTGTCAAGGTTAAGAAGCGGTCGTATGATCCTGCCGTTTACCGCCGGGATCCCGCACAGTCCTGCCAGTCCTGTTCCCCTGAAAAGATGAAACAGCATGGTTTCAGCCCTGTCATTCCGGTTATGGGCAACTGCGATCTTCCACTTTTCCTCTTCTGCCTGGTGCTTTGTACCCTCCAGTATAAGTATCTCCCTGAAAAAAGCATACCTGATCTGTCTGCCGGCTTCCTCCTCGGAAAGAGATGCTTCCCTTGCATAGCCTGCCATATCTGCCTCTTTCAGATAAAAGGGGATCCCCCTGGTTTCACATAATTCACGCACATAGGCTGCCTCCATGGCAGCTTCCTTCCGCAGACCATGATTTACATGGGCAACTGCCAGATGAAACGATATCTTCTCCCGGATAGCAAGTAGCATAAAAAGGAGGCAGACAGAATCTGCGCCCCCTGAAACCCCTGTTACGATCACATCGCCAGGAGCTATCATATGATATTGTTCACAATAATTCAGAACTTTATTGACCATATATTTACTATAGCTGATATAAATATAAAAGAAAAGACTTATTCCTCTTCTTTTTTCCAGATCCCGATCACCAGGATCGTCATATCATCACGGATATGCCCTTTGCACTGGTGAATACAGAAATTAAGAAGAGAGCCTGCTATTTCTCCGGGATTACTGAGCTGGCAGCTTCCGATCACCTCCGGAAGTATCTCTTCTCCCATCCCCTGGGAAAGTGCATCCGTAACACCATCAGAAAACAGGATCACATAATCTCCATCCTCCAGCTTCCGGCAGACCATATCCACATCCGGCTTCTGAAAGATCCCCATGGGAAGATTACCGGATGAGATCCGCTCTACAAGCTGTCCTCTTTTAATATACGAGCAGGCACTTCCCACCTTGATAAAGCGGCATTCCCCTCCGTACAGATCAATGCTGCAGAGATCCAGTGTAGACATATTCGCATTTTCTTCACGGCATACCAGTGCACTGTTGATCATGGAAATTGCTGTTTCTGCCGGAAATCCCGCTTCCAGGAACTTCTGCATCAGTTCCACAACAAGGGTACTGTCCTGACACGCCTTCTCCCCTGATCCCATTCCATCTGAAAGGATTGCCGTCTGATTCCCCGGCTTCATTTCAAAAAAGGAATAATTATCCCCGGAAACCCTTTCTGTCTCCTTGACAGCAGTAGCCACTCCGGTCAGTACGTGATAGCCGGCCTCTTCCACATAATAAAAAGTCTTCCATTCTTCTGTTACGAAAAAGGGATTATCTCCGGTACAGACCAGCCTGATATTCAGCAGGACAGAAAGCAGATCTCCCATTTCCTCTGCTGACAGTGTATTCCTTTTTTCATTCTTAAGGCAGATCGTAACCTCGCTCTTCCCTTCTTCATTTTCAATCAGGTACAGGTTCTTCATCTGTACTCCGACTTCTTTCATGGCATGAGCGATCTGTTTCACTCTCCTGACGCTTAATGGTCTGCAGCTTTTCGTCTCCTGTGCTACGTCTGTCATGATCTGTGCCATTTCCTGCAGATGCTCCGCCATCAGGTTTTTATTCTCAAAGAGACGCCTCTGACACAGGAAGTCATTGCGGTTTTCTTCCGGCAGGATCTCTCTGTTCTCTCTGGTTTCCTGAAAGCTTTCTGCCAGCTCCCGTATGGATTCTGCACAGGTCAGGAGCTTCCGCCTTCCATATTCCGGTAATATGCTCTCAAATTCATCTCTGTCATCCGCTTCCCTGTTTTTCATATGATAACGCCCCTTTCTTTCTCTCTGTAGCAGTTATCTATCTTAACAGAAAGCCTGTGCATTGTTTGTCGAAGCAGTTCCTGCCCCTTCGTAAATCATCGCAAAAAAATACTGCCCATTTTCATCTGGACAGTACCTTTAATGACTTTCATCCCGGAATATGATCTCACCCTCATTGACAAGGCCAAGCTTCTCCTTGGCTACCTCTTCTGTATATCCAAGGGTCTCCGAATATTTTTCCATTTCTTCTATTTCTGCCGTACGCTCCTCTTCGGCTGCGATCTGTGCCTCCAGCTCAGCTTCCCGCTGTCTGTTATCAGCCAGCTTCGCTTTCATCTCGATTCCTCTGACAGCCACTACGACTGTGAGCATGATCACAACGATGAATACAAGAAACATACCGAACTTATTCTGCCGTCTCTTCCGGTAAGCTACTCTTCTTGCCATCCCGCATCCTCTTTTCATTTCTTACTAAGTACCATTTTAAGCATTTTCAAAAATAACGTCAACTTCTTTTTCAGGCACCGGAAGACCCATGACAGTCTGCCAGCCAGTACCTTTCCTCCCGCCTTTCCACGGCCAAGAAGTTTCTTTACCGGCTTTGCCAGAAATCTCATGATCTTCATCAGTATCCCGGTCAAAAGTGTGATCACCTGGCATGTCGCCCTGATTATGAATCTGCTGACCGTCTTCTTGTACACCAGCATTCCGCCAAAGGCTCCGGCCACTGCAAACCATCTGAGCATTCCGTTATTTTCCCTGCAGAGAACCCGGAATACCTCCAGTGCACAAACGATCCAGAAAATAAGGTCTTCCAGAGATACCATGATCCCGGAATGCCGGATCAGTCTCCTTATGATCAGAAAACCATCATAAGCAAAAGTGATCACAACTCCCAGCAGAAAAGAATGAAACAGAAAGACCATCTCTCTGGTAATATCCTGACTGAGGCACATTATTTAAACAACCGGGTCAGGAGAGATTCACTTTTAGCTGCCATGGAAGCCTGTTCTGAATAAGTGAAGCTGTCTATCTTTCCTTCCACATCTACCTCACCCTTATCCAGAGTCAGCCTGTTCACATGAAGTCCGCTTCCCTTCATCATCAGCATACCCTGTTCTGTTTCCAGGATCACTTCTCTTTCGTCAAAGGAAAGCACATCATTCACCCCGGTAAGATTACATGTCCTTCTTCCAAGAAGTGTCACCTTATGAGGTCTCTTGTTAATACTGTTTAAATCCTCCATCCCGTTCTCCTTTTCTCTTTCTATAAAAGATTATATTGGAGAACACTTCCGGATATTCCGACGTTTTATAAATAGCGGAACATCTCTTTGGCTTCTTCCTTCCTGACCGTTTCCTGTACACTGAGCACTTCCACACTCACATCCTTGTTACCGAAGGAGATCGTGATCTTATCTCCTGCTTTGACATCCACTGATGCTTTCGCCGGTCTGTCATTGACCATGACACGGCCTGCATCACAGGCTTCATTGGCCACAGTCCTGCGTTTGATCAGTCTTGACACCTTTAAATATTTGTCTAATCTCATATCTGTTTATTCCTTTCTGCCAGGATTCCTTTCAACGAAAAAAGGACCTGCTGCTGCAGGTCCCTCGTGTGTCTCACTTATGCGTTGATTAAATCCTTTAATGCCTTACCAGCCTTGAACTTAGGAGCCTTAGAAGCTGCAATCTTCATAGCTGCGCCAGTCTGGGGATTTCTTCCTTCTCTTGCTGCTCTCTCAGATACTTCGAATGTACCAAAGCCAACAAGCTGAACCTTCTCACCCTTCTTTAATTCTTCTGTTACAACATCTGTGAAAGCCTTTAATGCCTTCTCAGCGTCCTTCTTAGATAATCCAGCTTCATCAGCGATTGCTGCTACTAATTCTGTTTTGTTCATTTCGAACTCCTCCTCTTATTATGAGTGTTTATTTATTTTCTTGTTTCTTCCACTTGAATGAAACGTCTATATCTATATATATCTTTTTTACTACTGTTTGTCAAGGAATTTTTGGCTTTTCAGCCCCGTGTTTCCTCACTTTTCTGCGAGTTCAGACAGTACCTTATCTGGCAGTCGTTTCATTACCGCTGACGGTCTTTGCATTGCCACTGACAGTACTGCCATTCTGGGTTTTGATGCCGTTTCCACTCACAGTATCTGATGCACCTGTATTCCCATCTGTATTCTTTTCCAGATCAGGGAAGGAATATACAAGATCCCTGTCATCATCTGTCACTTCGATCTGATAGCTCTTTGTCTGATAACCGCTCTTCCTCAGGGAGATCGTATGTGTTCCAGCAGTTTTGTCATAGGTGACAGGTGAAATCCCCATATACAGGTTGTCCTGATATACTTCCACGTCCTCCGGCGCCCTGACCGTAACTGTATGCGCCGATGTCTCCTCTTCCTTTGCAGAATTGCCGGAAACCGTATCTTCTGCCGCCTTGCCAAGTGTCAGCTTTACCCTGGTATTTTCATCTGTTACTTCAAAATACTCAGAAACTGTATCATAGCCGTCCGCACTTGCCGTGATCTGATGGAGGCCAAAGGAAAGACGCACAGGATAAGCCGCATTGACAGCCACATCATCGATCCTGACTGTCGCTGTAGAAGGAGATATTACAAGGCTGACCTGTCCGTTTACCGGAGCTGTCAGTTCAATATCCCCAAGGTCGAGAACACTTTCTTCATTTCTCTTGATGGTCACTTCCCTTGTTTCATCCACATCGCCTGCTGTCAGCCTTACCTGATAGCTTCCTTCCGGCACAGTCAGGAACATATCCTGTGTGATCTGGCTGATCACTGCCTGTCCTACCTCGATCCAGCCGCCAAGCAGCGCATCTGCATCCTTAAGATAAAGATATCCATGTCCCTTTTCTATCACGATACTGCTGACATCATGTCCCATTCCCCGGATCGTCATGGTATCCTGATCCAGGATCTCATTTACCCCGATCTCCCGGCCATCCGAAAAGACTCTGGTCTGATCGCTGATATGCAGCGTTTCACTTCCTGTCTCCAGTGTCCCCTTGCCTTCATCTATACGGCACTTCGAAAGTCCCTCATAACAGAAGGCATCTCCGGATATGCCAATATTTCCGACCCTGCCGGATTCACTGTCATAAGTCACATTCAGGATCTCACCCGCAGAAAGCTGCTCCATAGTCAGCGGACTTTCATACTGATCCTGCACCACTGTGGCACCGGTATAGTTAAGAGCAATGTCATCCCCCTCCTTTATCCTGTGGATGACAAAGTTCTTATCTTCTGTATTTAGGGAAATAAGGACACCGCTGCTGACCGATGTATATGCCGGTGCTGCCGGTTCTTCTTCCTTTCCATTTTCATAGGCACTTTCAAATGTGGACTCCTGGGCAAGACCAATCGTTCCGCAGCCCGTCAGTACCAGGCTCAGCAGAACTGCCAGATATTTCAAAGCCGGTTTATTCTCTCTGTTTTCTTTCATTTCGTAATCCCTGTTTCAATCAGATCTTCTGTTTTGTTACGATGTAAGTATACCATACTTTTCCCGGAATTTTTTCAGAAATTCTTTTTTTTCCTGTTCCTGTCTGTTTACCTTGAAAAGCTTCTCCTGATACTTTTCCGGGATCCATGCCTTCCCTGAATTATAATAAAAATTGGCAATTTTCCAGAATTTTTCAGGATATGCCAGCCGGTAATAAAGCATCCGGTAGTCTTCCTTTTCCAGATGTCTCTCCTTTTCATAGGAAAGAAGCAGTTCCAAACCGGTACTAAAAGACCAGTCGCTCTTTTCCAGAAGCTTTCTCATAAACAGGTAAATATCTCTCACCGGACTGTCCGGAACACACTTTTCAAAATTGACCAGATAAAGCCTGCTTCCGGACAGGATCAGATTATGATGCTGATAATCCCCATGGCAGACTACCTGTACAGGCATCTCCTGCCCCTTACAGTTTTTCCATTCTTCTGTCACAGCCAGTGCCTTTTCAAAAAAACCGGTATAACACTGCATCAGTGCGATCTCAAAATCACTCTTCTGGCTTCTTGTTTTCAGAAACCGCCATATCTTCTTCAGCTCCCTGTTATGCTTTTCAAACTCCGCTTCCACGTCAGACAGGGATCTGATCTCTGGCAGTCCCTGACAGAGTGCACTGACCTCATGATAAGAAGCCAGTGTCTGCATGGCACGGGCACAGTCCTCCCGGTCCCTCACATTACATTCCCGGCCATCGAACCAGGTTTTCAGGATATAACAGGTTCCATCCACATCCTCTGTCAGAAGTTCCCCTTCCTTATTTCTGATAATGCTCTCTTTATAAGAAAAACCCTTATCCGCAAGAGCATGCAGCAGAGCATCCTGATAGACACATTTCTCTCTGTAACCTGCATATTCTTTCAGAATCAGGGTTCCTATATCTGTTTCACACAGAATGGCACCACGCCCCTTACAGGTACGAAGCACCTCCAATTCATAATTTTCCAGTAAACTGACACATCTGTCATTCACAGTGATTACCCCCTGACGTAAGTCATATCCTATCTTATGAGGGTAATCCATAAAGTATTACCGGTTTCGTCTCTCTCCGGCTTCTTTCAGGAGAATCTCTCTCCGGTTCAGCTCCGGGTTCTCTATGACAAGCTGCAGCAGCTCCTGCAGGACACTGCCAAGCTCTTTGCCCGGCGCATATCCGGTCTCTTCCATCAGATCCTTTCCGTTTACTGCCAGTGTTTTCAGCGATACACACTGCTTTTTTTCCAGGATTTCCTGATAGATCCGTCCTACTTCCTGCAGATTTTTTTCTTTTTCTTCTATTAAAAAGGTACTCTGGGCCTGCATGTCCGCTTTTTTTACCTGGAGGAGCAGGGGAAACGCATCCTCTCCCACACGCCACATGGCACGCCGTACCCCTCTTTCATCTGCCGGTATATACTGATCATGGCATCTGACCAGTTTTTTTACCATATAAACAGTGTCATTATCAAACTTGAGTCTCCGGAGTACCTTTCCCGTAATTTCCTCAGAAACCTGAGGATGTCCGTGAAAGTGATCAATGCCCTGTTCATCTGTCTCCTTGCAGGCTGGCTTCCCTATATCATGGAACAGCATGGCAAGACGGAGCACCTTATCTGGAGGAATGGCTTCCATGGCATGGATCGTATGCACTCCTACGTTGTAGAGATGATGTGGATTGTGCTGCTCTGTTTCCATGCAAAGGTCAAACTCCGGCAGGATCACTGCTGTGATCCCGGTTTCATAAGCTGTCAGAAGTTCCTCCGGGTGCATGGAGGTGACAAGCTTCACAAGCTCTACCTGGATCCGCTCTGCACTGATCTTCTTAAGAGTTGGTGCCAGTTCTGCGATCGCAGTCTTCGTCTTTTCTTCGATCTGATAGCCAAGCTGTGCAGAAAACCGTACCGCCCGCATGATCCGCAGGGCATCCTCTGAGAAACGCTCTCTGGGGTCTCCGACACAGCGGATCACGCCGTCTGCAATATCCTGCATGCCACCGAAAATATCCACGAGCCCGTTCTGCTCATTGTAAGCCATGGCATTGATCGTAAAATCCCTGCGGCGCAGATCCTCTTTCAGGCTTGCTGTAAAGGTTACCTCACTGGGATGTCTGCCATCCTTATAATCCCCGTCAATCCGGTAGGTCGTAACTTCAAATCCTTCCTTATCCATCATGACAGTCACTGTTCCGTGCTGGATACCGGTATCTACCGTCCGCCGGAACAGCTCCTTGATCTCAAATGGGGATGCGGATGTGGTAATATCCCAGTCATTTGGTTTTCTTCCAAGTATCGAATCACGAATACAGCCGCCTACAGCATAAGCTTCGTAGCCGGCTTCCATAATCGTATCCAGTATCTCTTTCACCCTTTCAGGCAATTCGATCATGGTTGTATTCTGCATGATTCCTTCCTTCTTTTAATAAGCTCTGCCCCAGTAAACCATCTTCTTGGCAGGCTTTCCACAATATGCACATTTGTCGGACAAGCATTCCTGATGGAATGGCATACATCTGCTGGAAACGCTCATCTTATCCTTGATCTCTTCCTCACAGGCTCTCTCACCACACCACATAGCCTTAACAAATCCCGACTTTTCTGCAAAGATCTTTTCAAATTCTTCTCTGTTTGTAGCTACATAGGTATGGCTTTCCAGATGCTTTCTTGCCTTTGCAAGCATATCTGCCTGTACCTGGTCAAGAAGCTCACCTACTTTGCTCTCCAGCTCATCCAGTGCCACTTCGATCTTCTCGCCATTATCACGACGGCAGATCACACATTTACCGGCCTCGATATCCTTCGGTCCGATCTCCACACGGAGCGGAATACCACGCATCTCCTGCTCAGAGAACTTCCATCCGGGACTCTTGTCAGAGTCATCTACCTTTACCTTGAAGCCCTTTAATCTGTCTCTCAGTTCATAAGCCTTGTCAAGAACGCCTTCCTTTTTCTGCTGGATCGGGATGATCATAACCTGTGTCGGTGCGATCTTTGGAGGCAGCACCAGACCGGAATCATCTCCGTGTACCATGATGATCGCTCCGATGATTCTGGTAGACATTCCCCATGATGTCTGATAAACATATTTCAGCTTATTATCCTTATCTGTAAACTGGATGCCGAAAGCCTTTGCGAAGCCGTCACCAAAGTTGTGGCTGGTTCCGGACTGCAGTGCCTTACCATCGTGCATCAGTGCCTCGATCGTATAAGTAGCTTCTGCACCTGCAAATTTTTCTTTCTCTGTCTTACGTCCCTTAACAACCGGGATTGCCAGGACTTCCTCACAGAAATCAGCATATACATTCAGCATCTGCTCGGTTCTTGCTTCTGCTTCCTCTGCTGTCGCATGAGCCGTATGTCCTTCCTGCCAGAGAAATTCTCTGGAACGCAGGAAAGGTCTTGTCTCCTTTTCCCAGCGCACAACGCTGCACCACTGGTTATAAACCTTGGGAAGATCTCTGTAGGAATGGATATCTCCCTTATAGAAATCACAGAATAATGTCTCGGAAGTAGGTCTGACGCACATTCTTTCCTGCAGGGGAGTCAGTCCGCCATGAGTTACCCAGGCTACCTCGGGAGCAAACCCTTCTACATGATCCTTTTCCTTATTTAAAAGGCTCTCCGGAATAAACATGGGCATGTAAACATTCTCTACTCCGGTTGCCTTGAATCTTTCATCTAACTGTCTCTGGATATTTTCCCAGATCGCATAACCTGCAGGCTTGATCACCATACATCCCTTTACATTGGAATAATCGATCAGCTCCGCTTTCTTGACCACATCCGTATACCACTGGGCGAAATCTTCACTCATGGATGTGATCGCTTCGACTAACTTCTTCTCAGCCATTCTTTTTCTCCTTTTCTCTGTGTTTTCTGCTCTGTCAGGCTGCCTGTGGCGCCTTTCCGCTTACTTTGTCAAAAAAGGGTGGTACACCTTCTTCCACCCCGATCAGGGACCGGAATCCGGCGGTACCACCCTACTTAATGCTGTAACATTCTCTTTTCATACCGTTATCGCCGGTGCTACGCTGTACTTTCATACAGAGCTCCAAGGCAGGTTCGGGATCCTTGCTCATAAAGATCTTTCAGCACCCGCTTTTCCACCGGGGATCTTCTCTCTGAAAGGCGCCTATCCGTACTAACCCTCTTCATCGCCGCTTTTATTCAGTTGCTTTGATTTTAGGAAAATTTTTTATTTTTGTCAAGCCTGCGCTCCATAGCCCGTTCCATTCCCATAAGCAGGAAAACATAGGGAAAACTGAGTACCTGTGAAAAGCTGATCAGATTATGGATCAGATATCCGGTCACACAGGCTGCCGGAATATAAAAAGCAGTATCTTCCTTTGCTCTGATCATACATCTTCTGATAAAGGCAGCCATCATCGCATAATAGAGTATCACCCCGGTGATACCCGTATTTACCAGAGTTGTGATCAGTTCATTGTGCGCATTGGTCAGCCTGGCTGTCCCGAAATTTTCATAAAGATAACCGGTAAGTTCCGGGATGGAATACGCACAGGCACTGAAGCAGTCAGGTCCTGCTCCAAAAAGCTTCTGCAGCAATGGCAGTTCCCTGAAAATCCGGATTCCGGTGATCATGGAAGCACCTCTTCCATTTCCCCAGTTCTCATCAAAGGTAAAGAGGCTTCCAAGCCCTGCCTGATCGATTCCCAGCAGTCTCCCTGACATATACATAGTGACAGTCACCGGAAAGAAAAGGATCATAAAGCAGATGACACCAAGCAGAATCCCTCTTAAGAGAGTCGTGCCCGCCTGGCTTTCCCGCCTGCTCCGCATGTGGCAGAAAAAGCCAAGAGCCATGGCGATCACACAGATCCACATCCCATTTTCTGGATCCAGCAGCCTACTGCTCAGTTCGTCCAGTTCATAATTGAACCGCCCCGGCAGACATTCACGAAGCTCACCGCTTATGATCATGCCTGCTCCTATTGTAATGAGAAAAATGGGGATCTGCATCATATGTATTTTCTTCCCCAGTGTTACCATGGTAAAAAACAGAAATTCGGTCACGATCACCAGAAAGATACTGTTGCTTCCCTGACTGAATGCTGCCGTGAAAACAAGACACAGCAGTAAGACCGCCAAAAATTCCCCGATCAGTCCCTTCCCAACGTCAGGATATGGATCCTCCGTCCGTGTACTCCACAGAAAATACATGGAAAATCCGATCGGTGCGATAACAGAAAAATAACCACAAAACCAGTTGATATTACCGAGTGTGGAAATAAACTCTCCTCCTGCAGCTTCCTGGAACGGCAGATATACAGAGAACCGGTTTAAAATCCCAAGTAAAAATACCAGACAGGATGCCGTGACCGGTGCTGCATATATTTTAACAGTAGCTTTCCAGAATCCCCCGATCAGGAAATAAATAAGACAAAGAAGCAGGATCGTGGCAAATCCCATATACCAGCCTTCTGTTCCGAAAAAAGCTTCTCTCCGGTAGTCTGAAAATGCAAATGATACAAATGCTTCGGAAAGATAAAGCAGCACCAGAAGATCAACACCTGAAACCTTTTCAAATGAAAAAAGATAGATCCGCTCCCCCTTTTTCTTTTCCCTGACCCGTATCAGCAGTATAATACCTGCCAGGATCAGTAAAAGGATCACGGCTGCTATTGTTACGTAAAAGAAAAAATGATACTTGGCTTCTCCCAGATCTGTATACCCATTTTTCATATAAAATGGATACAGTACAAACATGATCAGCATATATGCGGTCGCCAGCAGATTACCTGCCTTCATCACCTGTTGTTTCATCAGGAATTCCCCCGTCCTTTTCCCCAAATAGATACTTCCAGCTTTCGCAGAGTATCACAAGCCCTATCGGCCCTTTTATCATACCAAATACACCGAATAATTTCACCCCTGCAAATATGGAAAACAAAATCCCTACCGGCCAGATCCCAACCTTATCACCGATCAGCCTTGGTTCCAGAAACTCCCTGAGCAGTGCACAGGCTGCATATAGCAGCAAAATGATCCCTGCACTTACATATTCTTCATGCAGGATACGGATGATCGCCAGCGGAATCAGCATAATTCCTGTTCCTATGAAGGGAAGCATATCCATAAATCCCGTCAGTGCACCGTAAAAGATACTGCTCTTCACACCGACCGCAGACAACACTGCCGCACACAGAGTACCAATCAGAAGCAGTATGACCAGTTGTGCCCTTACATAGGTTTTCAGATAATGGATCACCTTTCCCGCCACTGCAAAAAATCCTTTCAGTTCACCGACCTTACCTAATCCCTCTGCCATCTGCTCATAATCCTTCAGGATCAGAAAAACTGCGATCATAGTGACTACCAGAAAAGAGATCGTCCCTGCAGCTCCCTTTACCCAGGGCAATGATCTTCCAAGAAGTCCGGGAAACAGATTGATCCTGCAGAAATCTGCAATGGCATTCCCAATTCCAAGATTTTCCTCAAGATATACACAGCAATTCTGTAAAATCTTACTGCATTCACCTTCAAACTCTGCAAAGCTCTCCCTGAAACGATAGCAGCATTCCAGCACTGAATAACCGATCCCCATTAACACCAGAAATAAAATTCCTATCAGAACCAGCAGAAGAAAGGATGCCAGGATACTTTTCTTCACACGGAAAGGCAGTTTCCCTGCCATTCTGTGCATCAGCACTGAAATACAGAAAGCTACCAGAAAGGGAGAAAACAGCGGACTGATAAACCTCATAAAAAGATAAACCCCTGCTGTGATCAGTGCAAAAAATATATAATTTTTCTGCTTCTCTGTAAAATCCGTCTTCTTCAAAAAAACACCCACACTTTCTTTTTCTCTACAGATAGTGTGGATGTTTTCCATGAAAATATGAGACGATTATTTAAATTCCATTTCCAAAAAAGGGAAGAAAAATCTCTTCCTCCGGCATCCGCTCAAACCTCACATTTTTTCCTGTCGCCGGATGGATAAACTGCAGCCGGAATGCACAGAGTGCAACATTTTTCACTCCGATCTGCCGGCTGAACTCCTTATCTTCTTCACTTCCATATTTACTGTCACCAAGGAGCGGCATCCCCGCATGAGCCATCTGTACCCGTATCTGATGATGCCTGCCGGTAAACAGTTCAATCTCCATCAGTGAGATCTCCTCCTGCATCTCCAGAGCCATCAGTGTGTTCACGCAGCGATAGGAAAGTCTGGCTTTCTTTGCCTGTGGGAAATCCTCTGCTACAATACTGGACATATTGGTTTTTCCGTCCTTATACAGATAATCACAGAGTGTATCCTTTTCCTTCTCCGGCCGTCCATAAATCACGGCATAGTAATATTTATGCAGCTTTCCTTCTGCAATCTGGCGGCTTAAGGAAGCAGCCGTCTCCTTTGTCTTACCAAATACAAGAATCCCCGCTACCGGCTGATCCAGTCTGTGCACCAGACCAAGGTATGGCTCTCCCTTTCCCCTGTACTGCGGCTGACCGGAGAGATAATTTTTTAATTCGCTGACCATATCCTGCTGCCCGAGCCTCGCTGTCTGAGTGGCAATCCCCGCAGGCTTGTAAGCAACCAGAATATCACTGTCCTCATAAACAATATATTTTTTCATATGCGCTGTGCCTTAAAATATGATTTCATTTTTATACTTTAAACCGATATCCAACTCCCCAGATCGTCTCAATATACTGGGGCTTTGCCGAATCATATTCGATCTTTTCACGGATCTTCTTGATGTGGACTGTAACGGTAGCAATATCTCCGATGGAATCCATATCCCAGATCTCACGGAACAGTTCTTCTTTGGTATAAACATGATTCGGATGCTCTGCAAGGAACGTGAGCAGATCAAATTCTTTACCGGTAAATGCCTTTTCCACACCATCTACGATAACTCTTCTTGCTGTCTTGTCGATCCTGAGCCCCCGGATCTCAATGATATCATTCGGTTTCTGTCCTGATCCAACCAGTCTGTCATATCTTGCCATATGTGCTTTGACCCGGGCTACCAGTTCACTTGGACTGAAGGGTTTTGTCATATAATCATCTGCGCCAAGACCGAGACCTCTGATCTTATCAATATCATCTTTCTTGGCTGATACCATAATGATCGGTATATTTTTCACCTCACGGATCTTCTTACAGATTTCAAATCCGTCGATACCGGGCAGCATCAGATCCAGCACGATCAGATCAAATTCTTCTTCCAGTGCTGTCTTTAATCCTTCATCTCCCGTGTTCTTAATAATTACCTCGAACCCGCTCAGTTCCAGATAATCTTTCTCGAGATCTGCAATCGCTTCTTCATCTTCAATAATCAAGATCCTGCTCATAAAAATGTCCTCCTGCTCTTTTGTTCTCTTTCTCTATGATAAATATTATTCTTTTACTTCCTGATACTTCCGAAGTACAAAGTGCATACAGGTTCCTTCTCCCTCTTTGCTCGTGGCCCAGATGTAACCGCCGTGATCTTCTATGATCTTCTTTACGATGGAAAGGCCGATGCCACTTCCGCCCTGCGCTGAGTTCCGTGAAGCATCGGAACGGAAAAACCGTTCAAATATATTAGGAAGATCTTTGGCCGGGATCCCCTTGCCATTATCTTCGATCTCTACCCGGATAGAATCTACTTCATCCAGGATACGGATATCGATCTCACCTTCTTTAGCCCCCATATATTTTACACTGTTTCCGATAATATTATTGATCACACGCTTCATCTGCTCCGGATCTGCTATGATCAGCGTATCAGGCGCTACCAGATTGGAATAATTCAGCTTGATATTCTTGGACTCCAGATCCAGTCCCACTTCCTCTACACAGTCACCAAAGTACTCCGCCACATTGATGCGGTGAAAATGATAGGGAATCCGGTTCGAATCAATACCTGAATAAACTGTCAGTTCATTGATCAGCCGATCCATATCGCAGGCTTTATTATAAATGGTTTTAATATACTTATTTACCTTTTCCGGCGTATCAGCCACGCCATCCATGATCCCCTCCACATAACCCTTGATCGCAGTGATCGGTGTTTTCAGATCGTGTGAAATATTGCTGACCAGTTCTTTATTCTGCTTTTCTGTCAGGATCTTCTCATCAGCAGATTCCTTCAGCCTGAGCCTCATATCCTCATAATTCCGGTACAGATCGCCGATCTCCCCGTCATCCTTACGGGGCAGCATATATTCCAAATTGCCCTCAGCGATGTTCTGCATGGCTACATTCAGTTCATTGATCGGATCAAATACGCTTCTTCCTATCCACCTTGTCAGGAACATACTGGTAAATATCAGAATGATCAGGATTGCTACTGCCATATCTACGAAAAGCTTCCTTGACATGGTAGAATTCGCTTTCATAACTACAAACAGACTGCCTTCACTTCCATCAGTAAAGTAAAAATCCATCTGCCGGACCAGTTTGTTCATGTCATCATAATAAATACTCTGTGCTGTTTCAGAATCTATGTCTTCCTCGTTAAAATCAGGAAGCTTGTCAAAAATCTGTGCAGCTGCCAGCTGGTTACCGGTATAGTACAGTTCCTTTCCCTTCCTTACAATTAAATAAGAAGATTTATCTGCAATGTCATCATTGATAGTATCAAGGATATCGGTCTTTTCAAGAAGATGTGGATCCTTCTTCAGCCCTTCCCGGATCTCTACAAATATCTCATCAGACAGGTGCCTGGAAGTTTCTGCAGGATCGATCCATACATTATAATTATTTACCCGGAGACCCAGATCTTCCTGTCCTTTGGAAAGATAACCACCAATGATCAGAAATGCTGTCAGGGCAAGCACGATCGGCAATAATATAATAGTTAAAAAGGTGATCAGAAGTCTTGTTTTAAATTTCATTGTCATTCTCCCAATATTCTGTAAAAAGTATATCATAAGATAAATAGAAATGATCATTAAAGATAAAGATATTATCTAAAATATTTATAAAAATCTATTGACTTTCTTTCAGAATGTGATATATTGATATCAGTAACAGTTATTGTTTTTAGAAAGAGAGTTAAAATATGACCCTGAAACACAGTAGTCAGAGAGATTCTATTCTGGAATTTCTGAAAACAAGAAAGGATCATCCGACAGCAGATGTGGTATACATGAATGTCCGCAAATCTTTTCCGAATATCAGCCTTGGAACCGTTTACCGGAACCTCACTCTTTTATCTGATATCGGTCAGATTGCCAAGATCCGTGTAGGAGATGGTGTAGATCATTTTGATGCAGACACTTCTCCCCATCATCATTTCGTCTGTAAAGAATGTGGCGCTGTCATTGATCTTACGCTGCCGCCCCTGTCTTCTGTAGATGAAGCCGCTTCTGCCCACTTTGATGGACAGATCGAGGGACACACCATTTACTTTTACGGTAAATGTAAGACCTGTTGCGAAGCACAGGCAAATGGTTAGTTATCACACAAATATTTTATACAAGAAAAGGAGAAAGAATTATGAAATTTGTATGTCAGGTATGTGGTTATGTTTATGAAGGTGAAGCAGCTCCGGAGGTATGCCCCATCTGTAAGGCTCCCGCTTCCAAATTTACTGCAGTGAATGAGAACGAGAAGACATGGGCTGCAGAGCATGTAGTAGGTGTTGCCAAGGGTGCTCCCGAAGATATCATCAAGGATCTTCGTGCTAACTTTGAAGGCGAGTGCTCAGAAGTTGGAATGTATCTCGCTATGGCAAGAGTAGCTCACAGAGAAGGCTATCCTGAGATCGGTCTTTACTGGGAGAAGGCAGCTTTCGAAGAAGCTGAGCATGCTGCCAAGTTTGCTGAACTCCTTGGCGAAGTGGTAACTGATTCCACCAAGAAGAATCTTGAGATGAGAGTAGAAGCTGAGAACGGTGCTACCGCTGGTAAGTTCGATCTTGCAAAGCGTGCAAAGGCTCTGAATCTTGACGCTATCCATGATACCGTTCATGAGATGGCCCGTGATGAGGCAAGACACGGCAAGGCATTCGAAGGCCTTCTTAAGAGATACTTTGGCTAAGCGATAAGCCATGCAAAATGTAAAAAATAACGTCCTGCAAGTTTACTTGTAAGGACGTTTATTTTTTTGCTATAATAGAAGCTATGAAAAAACTACAATTTATCCTTTTAAATTTTCTGATCATCCTGTATATCAACTTCATCTCCCTTTACCTGGAGATTTTTTATCATGTCCGGGGTTCCAGTGCAGTATCCGGCATGATCCTGTTTTATCTCAGTCTGCTTTTTAGCCTGCTGCTTGCAGTCTTTCTGCTGGCTAATATCTGGATCAAAACAAAAAAGACACCAACGAAGACCATTTATCTTCTGCACAGCGGCAGTCACCAGCTCATCCTGTTTCTGACTTCCCTGTGTGCATCCATTGTTCTTACCCTGGGTATTTTCCCAGGGCTGTACAGGACAAACCAGTCTGCCACAGATATCAGGACCACTGCCATATTGGGAATTGTCAGTCTGGTTCATATCATTCTGACAGAAACGATCCTCTTCTGGAATGGTATGATCCGTATTTTTATCTCTTCTACCCAGCTTGGTATCAAACGCCGGATCCTGTCTGTGATCTGCGCCTGGATCCCCGGTCTGAATATTTATTATCTGACGAAAATGATCCAGATCACTTCCCTGGAAGCCGAACAGGAAACCGAAAAATGGGAACTGGATCAGGCCAGAAAAGAAAACAGGGTCTGTGAGACCAAATATCCCATTCTTATGGTCCACGGTGTTTTCTTCCGGGATTTCCGGTATCTGAACTACTGGGGCAGGATCGCTCCAGAACTGATCCGGAACGGTGCCTCTATTTATTTCGGCAACCAGCAGTCAGCCGCTTCTGTGGAGGAATGTGGCCGGGAGCTGGCAGAACGGATCCAGCAGATCCTGAAAGAAACCGGCTGTGAAAAGGTAAATATCATTGCTCATTCCAAAGGCGGTCTTGACAGCCGCAGCGCCATCACGCACTTTGGGGCAGCCCCTTACGTCGCTTCACTGACTACGATCAACACGCCACACAGAGGCTGCCTGTTTGCAGACTATCTTCTTTCCCGCATTCCTGAAAAGACAAGAAATGCAGTAGCCAGGACCTACAACAGCACCCTTCGGAAGCTTGGTGACCATGACCCTGATTTTCTGTGTGCCGTAACAGATCTGACTGCTTCCGCATGTGATACTTTCAACCAGAAGACACCGGATATGCCGGATGTTCTTTATGAAAGTGTCATGTCCTATTGTAAAAAAGCAAAAAGTGGTAAGTTTCCCTTAAATATGAGTTATCCACTTGTAAAACATTTTGACGGAATCAATGATGGACTTGTTTCTGTAGATTCTGCCAGATGGGGAAGTCATTTTACGCTGCTTGAGCCCTCCGGCAGACGGGGGATCTCCCATGGTGATATGATCGATCTTTACCGGGAAAATATCCCAGGATTTGATGTCAGAGAATTTTACTGTCAGATAGCCCAGAATTTAAAACGCAGAGGTCTGTAATGACTTCTGCGTTTTTTCTAATCTTCCAGTGGCTGAGGATCTGATACGCTTACCTTGTGATCGTACCATACACCCTTTTTTCCGATCAGTGCCAGATCAAATTCCTTATCCAGACTTGTTACCGGTACATCAAACCCATAAACCTCTTCTGTGGTTCCATCACTATAGGTAACAGTATCTGTGGTAGGCTCAAGAAGCTTTGCTCCGTTCTTCTTGGCATCCTCTGCCTTTCCTACAAAGAGATTTACGATATTCTTGGAAGGCATGCTGATATGAAGTGTCATTTCTCCGTTCGTTACAGTAAGAAGACCTCTTCCGTCATATGCTTCATTTACATGGAACATACTGCTGTCTGTATTGAACTCAGCCATATAGTCGCCATCGGATACAGAGGCAGCAGAGGCTTTCGCCTCTGCTGTAACTACATCACCAAGTGAATCAACTGCTGCCTTTGTATGATCTACATAGATCTGCTGGATTGCTTCGATCTCACCAAGACCTGCGATCTGGGTATCGATCTTCTCGAATGCTCCGGAAGCTTCAAACATGCTCTTCCAGGAATCATCATCATCACCCGCCATATCATTATTGGCATGGTCACCTGCAACAACCATAAGCGGTCTTAATACCACTTTGGTATATCCGGCATTCTTTACGCTTTCAATAACGGCTTCGCATGCTGTTTCTTCCGGCTCACCTTCTACGGTTCCGATAAATACATTATCATATCCGAGATCTGCCATCTGGGTTGCCATCTGGCTATAGCTTACCTTTGCAGTATGGGAAGTACCATGTCCCATGAATACGAAAGCTGTTCCGTCTTCCTTCGCTGCCTCCAGAGAATCATAGCCTGCTGTCTTAACTGCTTCTGCTGTAATCGCTTCTGCAACCTTTGCCTTATCTTCGTTTACTACAGATGCATCACTTCCTACTTCACCAAGAAGAGGCTCTGCGATCACAAGATTCTCAAACTTATCTCTGTAGTTCTCTGCGGCTTCTGTCAGTTCATCATATTCAGCGCCATGCATTAAGTGAGTAGGCTGGATCACAAGGTTCTTAACGCCATTGTCGACTGCACGCTGCAGTGCCTGATCCATATTGTCGATCTTCTCACCATCTCTTGCCTGTACATGGTTGATGATGATCTGTGCTGTAAATGCTCTTCTGACTGACCAGTCAGGATAAGCTGCCTGCAGTGCTTTTTCCACACCACCGATATCTGCTACTCTGCTGTCATTAAAGGAAGTACCAAAGCTTACAACAAGCAGTTCATTCTCTCCGATATTATCTTCATTTAACGGATCATCCTTGGAAGCATCTCCGGTATCTCTTCCAAAATAATCAGGATCTGCGTTTTCACCTTCTACCAGTTCCTTCTGTGCGTCTGTCAGTGCATCCCAGCCAGCCTTTGCTGCTTCACACTGTGCATCTGTCTCGTCTGTTCTCTCCTGCACATAGATCGCATCGATCAGCGCTGCTACTGCATCTGCTGCTGCCTGATCATCCACTTCCTCTGTGGTGTCTGCTTCTTCTGATGCAGGCTCTTCTGTTGCTTCTGCTTCCTCTGTCTGTGCACTTTCTGTTGTTTCACTGCTGCTTCCGCATCCGGCAACAAGAGAAATGCACATTGCTCCTGCAAGAAGCAGGGCTAATGTCTTCTTTTTCATACCTTTTCTCCTCCTGTATGATTTTTTATTTTCATAGAAAATAAATACTGAAAATCTGCCACAGGCAGTCTTCCTGCATATTCAAAAGCAAATCTGCGCATCTTACCCGGCAGGATAAAAAACTCCGTCAGGAAATCCTGACGGAGTCATTGTACGCAAATAAATCCATCTGCAATTGTCTTCTGACAATACAGACAGTATCTGACAGTACGACCAATACCTCGTGATCTGGAATTTCTTCCTGTACCAATAACTGGCAGGTTTCCTGGCTCAAAGATCCTCATCCGGCCACCACCTTCCCAATGTTTCTCACATCAGTGGCAATCTTACTCGATGACCGTACTCCCTTCTCACAGTGACGAGATCGCACAGGTCTTACACCTGTTTCCCTTTTAACCCTTGTGAATCAGATCCTCCTGCAATAAGTACATCCGATCCATATGACATTCACGCCGGCACCAGTTACTTTTCCTATGAAACTGGTATCTATACTATCATGCTGTCTGTATTTTTGCAACTGTTCTGACTGTTACTTCTTCAATAATTATGCCATACAGATTGCATCCGTGTCTTTTTTCATCCGTCTGGCTGCATATACAGCCACCAGTGCTTCTGTAACCGGCATAGTCAGCCAGATGGAATCTCCCCCAAAACACAGCGGCAGAACCAGAATCAGTACTCCACTGAGTACAAGCCCTCTGAGTACAGATACCACAAAAGCCTCCTTCGGTTTCAGAATGGCCTGAAAATAATAGGTTGAAAA
>CACXDC010000139.1 GCA_902766365.1 uncultured Lachnospiraceae bacterium
ACCATGTTCAACTGAAATACCTGCGTCCCGTAAATGATCAGGTAGCCGAGACCCTGTCTGGCGGCCAGAAATTCGCCTATGATCACACCTACGAGAGAAAGCCCCACATTGACCTTCATATTGCTTAAAATAGCCGGTATGGAGGAAGGAAGCACCACTTTTAAAAGGGCGGTAAAACGTGTACCGCCTAGAGTTTCTATCAGCTTCAGCTTTTCAGGGTCCGTATGCCTGAAAGCGGTGTACAGACTGATTATGGAGCCGAACAGGGCAACAGAGATCCCGGCAACGATAATAGTTGTCATACCACTGCCAAGCCATACGATCAGGAGAGGGGCCAGAGCAGATTTTGGCAGACTGTTCAGGATGACAAGATAGGGCTCGGCAATTTCGGAAAGGGTTTTAAAGTACCACAGAAGAGTGGCACTGATCAGTCCGAGAAGTGTTACAAGCAGAAAACTGATCATGGTTTCAAACAGGGTGATCCCTGTATTGGAAAAAAAGGAACCATTTTTTACCATTCCTGCAAAGCAGGACAGGATCAGGGAGGGACTTGAAAAAAAGAAGGGATCGATCAGATGGGAACGGGAAGCAGATTCCCAGATGACAAGAAAAAGACACAGGATAAGAAAACGGGAAATGGATACCATATGATGGTGCTGCCTGTGTTTCTTTAAATAATCAATCTGATTCTGACTGATTCCGCTTTTAATCTGTTTTTTGATATTCATCGGCGATCTCCTTCCAGAGAATTGAAAAATAAGAACTGAATTCCGGCGCATTCCGCGCTGCAAGTGGTGTCTGGTCTTTGATTGTCAGGTGAATGGGAAGATCTTTTTTGATCCTGGCAGGACGTTTTGAAAGAACAATAATACGATCGGCAAGAGAAATAGCTTCTGAAAGGTCGTGCGTGATCAGGATCGCTGTGATCTTACTGCTTTTGATGATCCGGCCGATATCGGCTGATACCATCAGACGTGTCTGATAGTCAAGAGCACTGAAAGGTTCGTCTAACAGCAGCAGCTTTGGATGCATCAGCATGGTCCGGATCAGAGCTGCACGCTGTTTCATGCCTCCGGAAAGCTCACAGGGCTTTTTATACTGGAATTTATCAAGACCATAGTCCTTCAGAAGTCTGTCAGCCAGCTGCTGGTGCTCAGAAGAGAGGATATGGTTGATCTCCGGTCCCAAAAGTACATTTCTGCGGATGTTGCGCCATTCAAACAGATGATCCTGCTGAAGCATATAGCCGATCCTGTTTTTGTCTTCTATATTAATGATAATTTCTCCTTTTTCCGGGCAGTTTAAGCCGGCGATCAGCGACAGGAGAGTAGACTTGCCGCAGCCGCTTGGTCCGACAATGGCCAGAAACTCCCCGGCCTGTACCTGAAAGGAGAGATTGGATAAAGCCAGGGTTTCACCACTGAGATTATGATAGGAATAACTGACATTGCGACAGTCTAAAATTGGCTGATTCATACAGATTCCCTCCATGATTATAGTAATAGTTTATGAAAGAGAAGGCTATTGGTGAAAGCAACGGGGGATAAAAAGATTGAAAATATACATAAAATATGATAGTATCAAATTCAGATTTAATAAAATGGATATATTTACGAATGAGTGAAAATATGACCGTTATAAGGAGGCTTTTATGGCACAGTTATGGGGCGGCCGTTTTACCAAGCAGACGGATCAGATGGTATATGATTTTAATGCTTCCATCCGCTTTGACAAACGCCTTTTACAGCAGGATATAGAAGGCAGCATTGCCCATGTGGTTATGCTTGAAAAGCAGGGGATTCTGACCTGTGAGGAAAAGGATGCGATCGTAAAAGGACTGACAGGGATCCGGGAAGATGTGGAGGCAGGCAGACTTGACATATCCACACAATATGAAGACGTGCACAGCTTTGTGGAGGCAACGCTGATCGGCAGGATTGGAGATGCCGGTAAGAAAATGCATACCGGAAGAAGCAGAAATGATCAGGTGGCTCTCGACATGAAGCTTTATGTAAGGGGAGAAGTGCTTGCGATCCAGGAAGAACTGAAGGAGCTGCTTACGACACTGCTTCATCTTATGGAGGACAATCTGGAAACCTATATGCCGGGATTCACCCATCTGCAGAAGGCACAGCCGACTACGCTTGCCCACCATATGGGGGCTTATTTTGAAATGTTCAAACGGGATACGCAGAGGCTTCAGGATATTTACAGAAGAATGAATTACTGTCCTCTTGGAGCAGGCGCATTTGCCGGTACCACCTATCCACTGGACCGTGCCTATACAGCATCCCTGCTTGGATTTGAAGGTCCTACGCTGAACAGTATGGATTCTGTATCAGACAGAGATTATGTGATTGAGTTTCTGAGTGCACTTTCCACGATCATGATGCACCTTAGCCGTTTCTCAGAGGAGATCATTATCTGGAATTCCAATGAGTATCGATTTGTAGAGATTGATGACGCATTTTCTACTGGAAGCAGTATTATGCCACAGAAGAAGAATCCGGATATCGCAGAGCTGGTCAGAGGAAAAACAGGACGCGTTTACGGAGCGCTTGTCAGCATCCTGACAACGATGAAGGGACTTCCACTTGCCTATAATAAAGACATGCAGGAAGATAAGGAAGTTACCTTTGATGCGATCGATACCGTGAAGGACTGTCTGCGATTATTTGATGGCATGCTTTCTACCATGAAGTTTAACCATGAAATAATGGAAAAGAGTGCCATGAAAGGCTTTACCAATGCCACAGATGCGGCAGATTATCTGGTTGGCAAGGGGGTTCCCTTCCGGGATGCCCATGGTATCATCGGACAGCTTGTGCTGTATTGTCTGGATAAGGGCTGTGCGATCGATGAACTGACGATAGAGGAACTGCAGGCGATCAGTCCGGTGTTTGAGGCGGATGTGTATGATGCCATCAGCTTAAAGACCTGTGTGGAAAAGAGACTTACCATTGGGGCACCGGGAAGACAGGCCATGCTGGATACGATTGAAATGCAGAAAGCATATCTTAATACACTATGAGGAGAGGAAGGAATTTATCATGAGTGACAAGTTAAAAGTAGGTATTTTAGGTGGAACCGGAATGGTAGGACAGAGATTTATCTCCCTGCTTGAGAATCATCCCTGGTTTGAGGTGACAACCATTGCGGCAAGTGAAAGGTCAGCAGGCAAGACCTATGAGGAGGCAGTTGGAGACAGATGGAAAATGACAACTCCGATGCCGGAAGCAGTTAAGAAGATCGTGGTTATGAATGTCAATGAAGTAGAGAAGGTTGCTTCATCTGTAGATTTCGTATTCAGTGCCGTGGATATGACCAAGGAAGAGATCAAAAAGATCGAAGAAGAATATGCAAAAACAGAAACACCTGTTGTTTCCAACAACTCAGCACACCGCTGGACACCTGATGTACCCATGGTCGTTCCGGAGATCAACCCTGAACATTTCAAGGTGATCGAGTTCCAGAAGAAGAGACTGGGAACGAAGAGAGGATTTGTTGCAGTAAAGCCGAACTGTTCTATCCAGAGCTATGCACCGGTTCTGACTGCATGGAAGGAATTTGAACCTTATGAAGTAGTAGCTACCACCTATCAGGCAATTTCCGGAGCAGGAAAGACATTTAAGGACTGGCCGGAGATGGTAGGAAATATCATCCCTTACATTGGCGGTGAAGAAGAAAAGAGTGAAAAGGAACCTTTAAGAATCTGGGGAGAGATCAAAGATGGTGTGATCGAACCGGCTAAGAGCCCTGTTATCACCTGTCAGTGTATCCGTGTCCCTGTACTGAACGGACATACAGCAGCCGTATTTGTCAAATTTAAGAAGAAACCGACAAAGGAACAGTTGATCGAGAAGCTGAGAAACTTCAGCGGACTTCCACAGGAACTGAAGCTTCCGAGTGCACCGGAGCACTTTATCCAGTATCTGGAAGAGGACAACAGACCACAGGTAAGTCTTGATGTTGATTATGAAAATGGTATGGGTATCAGTGTCGGACGTATCAGGGAAGACAGTGTTTATGACTGGAAGTTTGTAGGACTTTCCCATAATACGGTCAGAGGTGCAGCAGGCGGTGCGGTTCTTTGCGCAGAGCTGTTAAAGGCACAGGGTTATATCACAAAGAAATAAAGATTAATGTTTATGAGGGGTTAAAAGGGAACAAGCATTCATGGATGAGTTACGTTATCAGGTGGATTTACTGAACGCCTTGAATCAGAAACTTGAAAAAGAAGAAAAAATGCTGAGACTGATCTGCGAGACATCGACCAGTGCTTTTATATATGTCAACTTTGAAGATCATTATGTGAAGACAGTAGCCAACTGGGACTATCTTTTTAAAGGTGTGGAGATCAGGGAGATCAAGGATATCAGCAAGATTTACGGGGAAGTAGAAGAAAAATATGTTCTTCCACTTAAGGAACTTCTCTTCCTCGAAAAATCCGGAATACAGTCTGACAGTGCGATCATAAGGCTGAAGGACGGAAAAACCTGGGTTGAGTGCGAAGTTTCCGTGATCTATGATCAGATGAATGTCCCAACGGATAAAATCATCCGTTTTAAAAATGTTTCCAAGATACAGAACCAGAACGATGAACTGACCTACATGGCATATTATGATGTCCTAACAGGACTGTACAACAGAAACTATTTTGTCCGTCTTCTTGCCGACTTTGTCAGAAAGGCAGAAGACGAACAGAGTATCGTTGCTGTCATGTTTGTAGACATTGATGATTTCAGAAAGATCAATGATGGTCTTGGCATTGTAGTAGGTGATGAAGTAGTACAGCAGTTTGGACAGTATCTGTCAGAATTTAATGGTGAAAACGTAGTCGTTTCCCACTTTAATGCAGATATCTATTGTATTGCCATTTACAATCCATATGGAAACCGCAGCGTTGATTATATTTACACTGCGATCGCTGAACGTGTAAAATCACCGTGGGTTCTCAGCACCGGACAGGAGATCAGTATCAGCGTATCCATTGGTGTGGCAGAGTATCCGGAAGCGGCCAAGTCTACCCTGGAACTGATCAACTGTGCAGAGATCGTCATGTTTAAGGCCAAAGAATCAGGCAAAACATCTATTCAGTATTTTGATGCCCTGATCCTGAATGATTTCCTTCAGAATGTAGCTATTGAAAATAAGCTGAAGGATGCAGTATTTAACCAGAACTTTACGCTGAACTTCCAGCCCCAGTATCATATTAAAGACAGAAAGCTGCGGGGAATGGAAGCACTGATCCGCTGGAAGGATTCTGATGGAAAAATGATCAGTCCATCGGTGTTTATTCCGATTGCCGAAAAGAACGGGGCTATTGTTCCGATCGGTACCTGGGTCGTAGAAGAGAGTATCCGCTGCTTTGCAGACTGGAAAAAGAAATATACAGGTCATTTTGTCCTGTCATTAAATATTTCTGCGATCCAGTACAAGAAGACGGATTTTGTAGATATTGTGATGCAGATCATCCGCAAATATGATGTGGATCCCCATGAGATCGAACTGGAGATCACAGAAAGCGTACTGATTGATAATTTTACGGAAATGACAGAGAAACTCTGTATTCTGCGTGAATATGGTTTCCGTATTTCCCTGGATGACTTTGGAACGGGATATTCTTCACTTTCCTATCTGAAGGGACTCCCGATCGATACTTTGAAAATTGATAAAAGCTTTGTGGATGCCATGCTTGTAGATGACAATGCAAGGATCATTACAGAGTCTATTGTGTATATGGTCAGAAAACTGGGGTTTGAGACAATTGCAGAGGGCGTTGAGACGAACGAACAGTTTGAATATCTGAAATCGATTGAATGTGACTGCATTCAGGGATTTCTTCTTGGAAAACCGATACCGAAAGATGAGGTAGAGAAACTTCTACTCAGAAGCTGATTCAGAGGACGGCAAGAGCATGGTTTTAGGACGTACTGTTGAACTGAATTATCTGAATACTTATTTTGATAAGGCGGGAAGCCAGTTGATGATCACCTATGGAGAGCAGGGAACGGATAAACTTGCTCTCCTTATGGAGTTTGCGGATGGAAAGCCTTTTCATTATTACCGGGCAAGACCGGCATCCTTAAAAGAACAATTGATCCAATGGAACAGGGAGCTTGGGGAGCAGTCCGGTATTTCAAAAGATCACATTTCTTTTTTTGAACTATTGAATTCCCTTTCGGAAAAACAAAAGAAAAAAATGGTGGTGATCATAGACGAGTTTCAGTTTATGATCCGTGAGAATGGCTCTTTTATGGAAGAGCTTATTCATTATCTGCATAAAAGAGAACTGGAAGAAGGAGTCATGGTCATTTTGTGCAGCTCCCAGGTTGGCTTTGTGGAAAACAGCTTGATTTCCAGGATCGGAGCTGCAGCTTATGAGATCACAGGCTTTCTGAAGATCAAGGAACTGCCTTTTTCCTGCATGAGAGAGTATTTTCCTGCTTTTTCCAGACAGGAATGTACAGAAGCTTATGCAGTTCTTGGTGGCATGCCCGGGCTGTGGAAATATTTCGATGATACGCTGTCTGTCAGGGAGAATATATGTAAAACGATCCTGAATCCGGAAAGTGGACTGTATACGGAAGGAAGAAGGGAAATGGAGGAGCAGCTCCGGGAGACAGGAGTTTATGATACCATTTTGTCGGCTCTTTCGTCCGGGAAAAAGAAACTGAATGACCTCTATTGGCATACCGGGTTTTCAAGGGCCAAGATCAGCGTTTACCTGAAGAATCTCATGGAACTGGAAATTGCAGAAAAGGTGTTTTCCTATGATACAGAAGGAAAAGCGGCGGCACAGAAAGGAGTCTACCGGATCTCCAATCATTTCCTACATTTTTACTATCAGTTTATTTATCAGAATGCAAGCAGTCTGCAGAGACTTCCGGCAGATATGTTTTATGACAGATATATTGCACCAGGTCTGAAAACCTACACTGCAGATTATTTCAAAAAGATCTGTATGCAGAGTCTGCAGATGTGGTCGGAAAACAGGAGACTTCCTTTCCAGGCAGAAGAATTCGGAGAATGGGTCGGCAAGTTTGGAAATATTGATCTGATCGCAAGAGGAGAAGGAAAGACGCTGATCGGACTGTGCAATTATGAAAATGAAGTTTTCAGATATGATGATTATGAATGGCTGCTGTTCTGTGCGAAGAAGGCACAGCTCTCAGCCGATTATGTATATCTGTTTTCAGTGACAGATTTTGAGGATTCATTGAAGACAGAAGCAAAACAGAAGGAATATTTGCGTTTACTGACGCTGGATGAAATATAATGGGGAAAAATTTGTTTATTGCGGAGAAGCCAAGTGTGGCAAGGGAATTCGCAAGAGTACTGCAATTAAATACCAGTAACCGGGATGGCTATATGGAATCTGACCAGGCAATCGTGACCTGGTGCGTCGGGCACCTGGTCACCATGAGTTATCCGGAAGTATATGATGAAAAATATAAAAGATGGTCTTTTGATACGATTCCTTTTATCCCTGATCAGTTTAAATATGAAGTCATAGACAGTGTAAAGAAACAGTTTCAGATCGTCAGCGGACTGCTGAACCGGGCGGATGTCGATACCATTTATGTCTGTACGGACTCCGGACGTGAGGGAGAATACATATACAGACTGGTGGAACAGGAAGCCCATGTGACAGGAAAAATCCGGAAGCGTGTATGGATCGATTCCCAGACAGAGGAAGAGATAAAGCGTGGTATCCGGGAAGCCAAGGATCTGTCAGCTTATGATGCGCTCGGAGCAGCAGCCTATCTGCGTGCCAAGGAAGATTATCTTATGGGTATCAACTTTTCCAGGGCACTGACGCTCAAATATGGAAACGGGATCAAAGGGTTCCTGAAAGCCGACCGGGCAGTGGTTTCTGTAGGACGGGTTATGACCTGTGTTCTTGGAATGGTAGTGAAGAGAGAACGGGAGATCCGGGATTTTGTGAAAACACCCTTTTACCGTGTGGTGATGGATATGGAAATCCAGGGAAGAAGCCTTATCTGTGACTGGAAGGCGACGGAAAAGAGCCGTTATTTCAATTCACCCCTGCTTTATAAAGAAAATGGTTTCAAAGAAGAGAAGGATGCCAGGGAGCTGATCCGTTTCCTGACAGAAGAGCCGACAGAAGATATGACTGTGGATGCGGTAGAAAAGAAAAAGGAAACCAAGAATCCGCCCCTTCTTTATAACCTTGCAGAGCTGCAGAATGACTGCTCCAAGTTTTTCAAGATCAGTCCGGATGAAACACTGCGGATCGCCCAGGAGCTTTATGAAAAGAAGATGACAACCTATCCGAGAACGGATGCCAGAGTACTTTCCAGTGCGGTTGCCAAGGAAATCCATAAGAATATCCGCGGGATCCAGAATTATGAGGTCTGCAGCCAGCTTGCTGCGGAGGTACTTTCTTCGAACAGGATCGCAGGGATAGCCAAAAGCCGTTATGTGAATGACAAGCAGATCACAGACCACTATGCCATTATCCCTACCGGGCAGGGACTTTCCGCACTCCGGTCCCTGAATCCTACAGCCCAGAAGGTATATGAGATCATTGTAAGACGTTTCTTAAGTATTTTTTATCCACCGGCCATTTACCGGAAGGTATCCCTGACACTGAATCTTAAGGGAGAACAGTTTTTTGCCAGCTTCAAGGTGCTGGAGGAGGAAGGATATCTGAAAGCTGCCAGAGCTTCATTTTTCAGTGCAAAGAAGAAACAGGGAGAGAATGAGGAAGAGGATAAACAGGAAAACGGAGAACAGGAGAATGAGGATTTTGATATCGGATTTCTGAAAGCACTTCATGATCTGAAAAAAGGAGATCATCTCCCGGCGGGAACTCTTGAAGTGAAGGAAGGGGAAACCTCTCCTCCCAAGCGCTATAATTCAGGAAGCATGATCCTGACCATGGAAAATGCCGGCCAGTTTATTGAAGATGAGGAACTACGTTCCCAGATCAAGGGAAGCGGTATCGGAACCTCGGCAACAAGGGCGGAGATCCTGAAAAAGCTGTTTAACATCAACTACCTGTCCCTGAACAAGAAGACACAGATCATCACACCGACCCTGATGGGGGAAATGATCTATGAGGTGGTTGGCAATTCCATAAGGCCGCTCCTTGATCCTGCCCTTACTGCAAGCTGGGAAAAAGGTTTGACTATGGTGGCGGAAGGTACTATAACAGAAGAAGAGTACATGAAAAAACTCGATGATTTTGTCCGCAGAAGGACCAATGTGGTGAAACAGCTGAATAACCAGTCGTCCCTGACAAGACGGTATCAGGAGGTGGCAAGGAATTATTCATCAAAGGGAAGCACACAGAAAGGAAAATAAATGGAAGAATTTAAAATCAGTAATCTTTATGATCTGAATGAAACGATCGCAGCGGAGCTGCTTCAGACAGCAGAGTATCCATGGGAGCTCCTGCCGAAGATCAGTGCGTTTATCCTGGAGCTTGGAGCAAAGCTTCCAAAGGACACTTATACAGAGATCAAAGAGCATGTATGGGTGGCAAACAGTGCGACCATCGCACCTACAGCGTGTATTAACGGACCTGCAATTATTGATGAGGATGCAGAAGTAAGACACTGTGCCTTTATCAGAGGAAATGCCATTGTAGGAAAGGGCGCAGTAGTTGGTAATTCCACAGAACTGAAAAATGTCATTCTTTTTAACAAGGTACAGGTACCGCATTATAACTATGTGGGAGACAGTATCCTTGGATTTAAGGCTCATATGGGAGCCGGTTCCATTACCTCCAATGTCAAGAGCGACAAGACACTGGTTGTTGTGAAAAACCAGGAGGAAAGAGTGGAGACAGGACTGAAGAAATTCGGCGCCATGCTGGGGGATCATGTGGAAGTTGGCTGTAATAGTGTACTGAATCCCGGTACCGTCATCGGAAGAGAAAGCAACGTATATCCGACCTCCATGGTAAGGGGCTGCGTTCCCGCACACAGCATTTTCAAAAAGACCGGAGAAATTGTTGCCAAGAGATAAAAAATTATCAAAAGTACTGGATTTTTTACCAGACTTATGAGAAAATATGTGTTGTGATTATGACAAAATATTCACAAATAGTGGGTGTTTTGTTAGAAAAATACATCTATATGTTGAAAGGAGTTTTCACATGATTTATTCAAAAGAAGTTGAAGAAATGTGTACAGTAGCACAGGGCGTTCATCATGGCTGTGCGCCGATTCCCGAAGAAGCAAAATGGGTACAGGCTAAAAAAGTGGAAGACATTTCCGGTTTGACACATGGTGTAGGCTGGTGTGCACCTCAGCAGGGTGCCTGCAAGCTGACACTGAACGTTAAGGAAGGCATTATCCAGGAAGCACTGGTTGAGACAATCGGATGCTCCGGTATGACACACTCCGCAGCTATGGCTGCAGAAATCCTTCCCGGATTAACCGTTATGGAAGCTTTAAACACTGACCTCGTATGCGATGCGATCAACACCGCTATGAGAGAATTATTCTTACAGATCGTTTACGGTCGTTCCCAGAGTGCGTTCTCTGAAGAAGGACTTCCGATCGGTGCTGGTCTTGAAGACCTTGGTAAGGGACTGAGAAGCCAGGTTGGTACTATGTATGGTACTCTGAAGAAAGGTCCCCGTTATCTGGAAATGGCAGAAGGTTATGTAACCGGAATCGCCCTTGATGCAGATAATGAGATCATTGGTTACAAGTTCGTTAACCTTGGTAAGATGACAGACTTCATCAAGAAGGGTGACGATCCGACTACTGCTTATGAGAAATCCTGCGGACAGTACGGTCGTGTTGATGACGCTGTTAAGATTATCGATCCCAGAAAAGAATAATTCATAGGAGGAATGAGAAAATGGCTTTATTTGAATCATATGAAAGAAGAATTGATAAAATCACTTCTGTATTAAACTCTTACGGCATTTCTTCTATTGAAGAGGCTGAGAAGATCACAAAGGACGCTGGACTTAACGTATATGATCAGGTTAAGAAGATCCAGCCTATCTGCTTCGAGAACGCATGCTGGGCATACACAGTAGGTGCAGCGATCGCAATCAAGAAGAACTGCAGAAAGGCTTCTGAAGCTGCAGCAGCAATCGGTGAAGGACTTCAGGCTTTCTGTATTCCCGGATCTGTAGCTGATACCCGTAAGGTTGGTCTTGGACATGGTAACCTTGGTAAGATGCTTCTGGAAGAGGATACGGACTGCTTCGCTTTCCTTGCAGGACATGAGTCATTCGCAGCAGCAGAAGGTGCGATCGGTATCGCTGAGAAGGCAAACAAGGTTCGTCAGAAACCTCTTCGTGTTATCCTGAACGGTCTTGGAAAGGATGCTGCAAAGATCATTTCCAGAATCAATGGATTTACATTTGTAGAAACAGAATATGATCCTTACACCAATACTGTTAAGGAAGTATATCGTAAGGCATACTCCGAAGGACTTCGTGCCAAGGTTAACTGCTATGGTGCAAACTCCGTTCCGGAAGGTGTTGCTATCATGTGGAAAGAGAACGTAGATGTATCCATTACCGGTAACTCTACCAACCCTACTAGATTCCAGCACCCTGTTGCAGGTACTTACAAGAAGGAAAGAATTGAAGCAGGAAAGAAGTACTTCTCCGTAGCATCCGGTGGTGGTACAGGACGTACACTTCATCCTGATAACATGGCTGCAGGTCCTGCATCCTATGGTTTCACAGATACATTAGGACGTATGCATTCTGATGCACAGTTCGCAGGTTCTTCATCCGTTCCGGCACACGTTGAAATGATGGGTCTGATCGGTATGGGTAACAACCCGATGGTTGGTGCAACCGTAGCTGTAGCTGTTGCTGTACAGGAAGCAGCAGACGCTGGCAAGTTCTAATAAGACAGTACTTTTTGAAAGGGTTTTGAGAATAACTCAAAGCCCTTTCTTTAGAAAAACTTACAGAAACGTTTCTTAGGAGGAAAGAGATATGAAAGAGAGCAAATGGAAACAGTTTCTTGGTGTATGGAATACCAAGACAATTGTAGGTGTGGCAATTGGAGCAGCACTGTTTGGTGTACTGATGGTATTTGGAGGAATCAAGATCTTTTCCAATACTTCCCTGACATCTGCCATGGTAGTAGTTGTTGTTGTAGCTGCTCTGTTCGGACCTGTTCCGGCAGCACTGACAGCAGGTATCGGTAATGTGATCGCCGATTTGATCGGAGGCTGGGGCTTCTGGTTTGACTGGTCATTCGGAAACCTTGTTCTTGGTCTGTTTGTGGGACTGCTTCCTTTATATGGTGCCAAGATTTCGGAAGGGATCTTTACCGTAAAACACGCTATTATTTATGCGATCACCTGTATTGTAGGTAATATTGTTGCATTTGGTCTGGTAACACCTCTGCTGACAAGCCTTTTCTATTCCCAGGAGCTGGCTATCACATGGTTACAGGCAGCATCTGCGATTGTGTCAAATGGTGTCGTACTGATCGTGATCGGTATTCCTTTCCTGTTCCTTCTTGCAAAAAGAAATGCAAGCAAGACAAACCTGAAGAAAGAAGACTGATACTGACAGTTAATGTCTGAGCTTTTACTGAAGAAGGCGGGATATCAGAGATCCTGTAAGAATCTGGTATCCTGCTTTCCTTAGGTTTTACAGTACAAACAAACTTTTTGAATGAGAGAGAAAAATGGCACTTCCGATTATTGAATTTCATGATTTCGGCTTTCGTTATCAGTCACAGACAGAACAGACCCTGCATGATGTGAATCTGACCATTTATCAGGGAGAAAAGGTGCTGATCCTTGGACCAAGCGGAAGCGGAAAGTCTACCCTTGCCAACTGCATCAACGGACTGATTCCCTTTTCTTATGAAGGGGAGATCTCAGGTTCCTGTAAGGTGGCTGGCATAGAGACGAAAGAATCCAGTATATTTCAGCTGAGTAAGCATGTAGGAACGGTACAGCAGGACTCCGATGCGCAGTTTGTCGGCCTTTCCGTAGGAGAAGATATTGCCTTTTCCCTGGAGAATGATGAGGTACCAAGGAAAGATATGATCCCCATGGTATTAGAAGCAGCAAAGACCGTTGGCATGGAAGATTATCTGATGGAACCTCCTTTTAATCTTTCCGGGGGGCAGAAACAGAAGGTAGCACTTGCGGGGATTCTGCATGACCATGCAGAGATCCTTCTGTTTGATGAACCGCTTGCAGCACTGGATCCGGCTATGGGCATGACCACAGTGGATCTGATCGACCAGATCCATAAGAAGGAAAATGCGACAGTCATTATCATTGAGCACAGGCTGGAGGATGTCCTGTACCGTCATATTGACAGGATCATTCTGGTAAATGAAGGAACCATACAGATGGATACCACACCAGATGAACTGCTCCGCAGTGATGTGCTGAAAAAGAATGGTATCCGGGAGCCACTGTATATTGCAGCGTTGAAGCATGCAGGGATCCAGTTTGGAAAAGATGAGCATCTGGATAATATCAATGAACTTGCCATAGACAGGTATAAAGAAAAGATCCAGCAGGAAATGAAGGCAGTAAAGCCCTATGTACCGGCAGAAAAGGGGGAAGAACTTCTGAAGGCAGAACATGTGGATTTTGCCTATGAAGAAAGGCAGGTTCTTTCTGATGTTTCTTTTACTGTATGCAGGGGAGAGAAGATTGCCATCATCGGAAAGAATGGTGCCGGAAAGTCTACGATGGCAAAGCTTTTATGCGGGATCATCCGGCCTGTAGCCGGCAGTATCACGATCCAGGGCGTAAACTATCTGCCGCTTACCATTAAGGAAATCGGCAGAAAGATCGGATACGTCATGCAGAATCCCAATCAGATGCTGGTAAAGGATATGATCCGGGACGAAGTAGAGCTTGCTCTTGTACTCAATGATTTTTCCAGGGAAGAGATCGACAGAAGAGTGGAAAAGACACTCAAAATGTGTGATCTGTACAGCATGCGTAACTGGCCTGTCAGTGTGCTCAGCTACGGACAGAGAAAACGTGTGACGATCGCTTCCATTCTGGCACTGGAACCGGAAGTCATCATTCTGGATGAACCTACGGCAGGACAGGATTATCAGAGATATTCCGAGATCATGGGATTTCTGGAAACCCTGAACAGAGAGTATCATATTACGATCCTGTTCATTACCCATGATATGCACCTTGCTATAGAGTATACGGACAGAGCCATTGTTTTTGCAGATGGAAAGTGTATTGCAGATGCACCTGTATTTACAGTACTTTCCGATGAAAGTGTAATTGAACGTGCCAATTTAAAGCAGACATCACTGGTACTTCTTGCCAAGCAGGCAGGGATTGATCCGGAAAGCTATATCAGACATTTTATCGAAATTGAAAGAGAGGAGAGGGCACATGGGACTGACGAAACGACTGTTCATTAAAATTATTCCCGGAAAGACTTTCCTTGATAAATTGAGCGGAACCACAAAGGTCAGATTTTTTCTGCTTCTGATATTACTTCTGATCGTAAGCTGGGATCTCAGGGTTCTGCTTGCCGTATCGGCACTTGGGATCATCGGTATGATATCCGTGAAGCCAAACTGGCCACTGGTACGGGGACTTACGATATTCATGCTGCTTACGAACCTGTTTAATCTGTTCCTGATCTGGCTGACCAATCCCAATTACGGAGCGGATCTGACAGGTGGCTGTACGGTTCTTCTGGTACTGTCAAAGCATTACTTTATTTCAGCGGAAACACTGTTTGCACTGTTTGTGCGCTTTATGAAGTTTATGTCCACCTTCCTGATCTCACTGTGCTTTATCCAGTGTATTACACCGAGTGAGATGGCAGCCGGGCTGTATTCCATCAAGGTGCCTTATAAGGTATGTACTGTAGTGTCACTGGCTTTCCGCTATATCCCGGATATTGCCAGGGATTTTGAAAATATCAAGATCTCCATGCAGGCAAGAGGCATGGAGCTTGACAGTAAAAAAGTCGGCTTTTTCGCCAGACTGAAACAGAATATACTGATTCTGATGCCTCTTATCATTTCTTCCTTTGACAGGATCGGAAATATTGCCAATGCCATGGATCTGAGAGGATTTGGGAAAGGGAAAAAGAGGACCTATTATTCAGAGCATGAAGAAACAAAGGAAGATAAGATCATGAAGGTCTGCTATCTTCTGACAGCGGCAGGCATCGTTGCAATTATGATTGGAAGAATTGTGGCTCCACCAGAATATAAGATGTGGAAGCCATGGTAAAAGAAAGGAAAATAAAATGAAACCTTGTATTGTTTGGCAGACAGATTTTGGACTTTCCTGGGGAGCGGTTGCTTCCATGGTAGGCGTATGCAAGCAGGTCGATCCAGGACTGGAATGCATTGATATCACACATGAGATTGAAGCCTATAATATTCTGGCAGCGTCCAGGGAGATCATCTATGTGGAGCCCTTCTGGCCGAAGGGAACCGTATTTGTATCAGTCGTGGATCCCGGTGTTGGAACAGACAGACGCGCCTGTGTGGCAAAGCTTCATGACGGAAATTATATCGTTACACCGGACAACGGTACCCTGACTCACCTTTATTATGAAGTTGGTATTGATGAAGTCCGTGAAATCGATGAAACCGTAAACCGTTATCATGGAACGGAAGCTGTCAGTGTGTTCCATGGCAGGGATCTCTTTGCCTATACAGCAGCAAAGCTGGCCGCAGGAAAGATCACTTTTGAAGGGGTTGGTCCTGCTTATCCGGTCGAAGAGATTGTACGCTTTGACAGAGAGGTGATCGAGGCACAGGTAGATGGCAGCGATATCAAAGCGATTGTGGGAAGCGTCAGTGATCCCTTCGGAAGCATTGCTTTTAATATTAAGAGCTCAGATTTTGCAAAAGCAGGCTATACCCAGGGAGATATGGTACATGTCATCTTGAAGAAGGATGGAGAAACTTACTTTGAGCAGGATGTTCTGTACGAAAAATCTTTTGGCTTTGTAGAAAAGGGAGCGCCGATCCTGTTCAATTCTTCTACCAATTATATTGAGCTTGGACTGAATATGGGCTCATTCCGCGATACTTATCAGGTAAAGGAAGGCAGAAGCTATACAGCGGAACTTTCCAGGGCATAAGGAGAAGCTTATGGAAAATAAACGATTTGCGCTGCTGATCGATGCAGATAACATTTCAGCGAAATATATCAGTGTGATCCTGGAGGAGCTTTCTACCTACGGAATCACAACCTACAAAAGGATCTACGGGGACTGGACAAGTACTCAGGCTTCCAAATGGAAGAACCAGCTTCTGGAAAATTCAGTGATCCCGGTGCAGCAGTTCAGCAATACGGTAGGAAAAAATGCCACCGATTCCACGTTGATCATTGATGCCATGGACATTCTCTATACAGGAAATGTAGAGGGCTTCTGTATTGTGTCAAGTGACAGTGATTTTACCAGGCTGGCAAGCAGGCTTCGGGAATCCGGCATGGAGGTCATCGGCATGGGAGAAGAGAAGACCCCAAGATCCTTCCGTGTGGCATGTACAAGGTTTGTGAACCTTGAAAATCTTGGAAACCAGGAAGACAGTGAAGAGAAAAAACAGCAGGATAATACTGTCAGCCGTGAAGTGATCTACAATGCGATCACCAATATTATTACTGAGAATGAAAATAAAGGAAAGAATGTGGAACTGGCATCAGTGGGAAACCGTCTGGTCAATATGTATCCGGATTTCGATGTCAGAAATTACGGCTACAGCCTGCTTTCCAGATTTTTACAGGAATCCGGTCTGTTCCTGCTTGACAAAAGGGACAATGTGATTACGATTTCACTGAAGGAAAATGAACAGTCCAAAGAGGAGATCAGAACCTATGTGATGGAGATCATCCATAAGGCGGGAAGTAAAGGGATTGGAATCAATGAACTCAGTAACCGTGTCCATGGCAGATACAGCCATTTCAATGTAAAGGACTTCGGCTACAGCCAGTTTTCCAAGTTTGTACAGGGAATGGAAGGCGTGCAGGTCTATGCAGACAAAAATGACAGGAAACGTGTCAAGGCATTATAAGTATATTAACGCTTCCTGTCACGGCTGCGGTTCTGACATTTCACTTTCATAAAGGAGAGGATATCCTGCTGATCTCTTGCATCAAGCTGCTGGTAATAGTACAGGATCATCCGTTCCTTACGATCAAGGGGCTTGAATTTCTTGATATTTTCCGGTGCATTGATATAATCAAGAAAAGCAGAAAGATCTTCGGAAACAGCACTGTCGGAAACCGGAGGCTGTGTGGCAAAATCCATACTGATATTGTAGGTAACAGCCAGCTCTAGAAATTCTTCGGCCGGAACGCCATAAAGCCTTGCAAGGTTATAAAGCGAATTGACTGGAGGGGAAATACGGCCGGTTTCATAATGAGAATAAGTCTGCCGTGTAATGTTAAGATGTGAGGCAACAAATTCCTGAGAATAACCACAGGACTTGCGAAGTTCTTTTAAATACTGGTTGAGGGTCCGCTTGTCTTTCTCCATACAAATTTCTCCTTCTGATTTTGTATATTATACCATTTTTTGAGAAAATAGACTATAGAAAGAATGGACAATTTACAGAAGATAGCTTACAATAAAAAACAGATAATAAGCCTGTGATACAGGTATAGGAAAGAGGATATTATGAGCGAAAATAATGATCTGATTACATGTCCACACTGTGGAAGCCAGAATCCGTCCACCTTCCGTTTCTGCAGTAACTGCGGAGAGAAGCTGGATGAGAAGAAAGAAGGAGCACCCGTTCAGCAAACATCAGTTTCTGAAGAGGCTGTACAGACACCGGTACAGGATCCTTCCGCAGCATGGGGAGCTGAAACAGAGCAGTCTTCTGCAGAAACACCCACATATGAGCAGGTAGAAGGTGAAGTGGTAAGCGGCGGTGCATTCTCATCCCAGGATACAACAGGTACATATAAACCGCAGGAAGAGATTCATATCAATTATGAACGTGCAGCCGGTGATCCGGTACCTGCACAGACAGCAGTCAAAGAAGGAAATGGCAATATCGGTTTTGCCATTGCTTCCCTGATCTGTGGAATCCTTTCCATTCTGTGCTGTTGTTTTGTGTGGCTTGCACTGGTTTTTGGTGTTGCAGGCATTGTTCTTGGTGTGATTACACTGACACAGAAATATGAGGGAAAGGGTATGGCAATCGCCGGTATTATCACCGGAGGTGTTGGGCTTTTACTTTTCCTTATTGTTTTACTGGTTGTCGGCTCTACTGATGCATTCACTACTCTGGTAGATACACTTAATGAATACTAAAAAATTCAGACTGGATACTTTGTTGTTCAAAACAGAAGCCCTGCTTGCTGTGCCCTGCATAGCGGCAGGGTATTGGTTTGTCAGAAGGATCTATCCTGAACATGCAGATTTTTTTTCCTGTACATTTAAAAGGATCACCGGCCTGCCATGTCCAGGATGTGGTGGTACAAGAGCACTGTATGCTTTTCTGACAGGGCATTTTGCGGAAAGCTTTCTGTACCATCCGGCCATTCTGTATCTGGCACTTGCCGGTATCCATTTTACTGTTCGTTATATTTTCCGTAATTTTATAAAAAAAGAACAGCCATCAAAAGAAATAGCTGTTCCCATATATGCCTATATACTGATCGGTGTGATCCTGGTACAGTGGATCTGTAAGCTGTTATTCGGTTTCCGTTGAGAGATCTTCCGAAGCGGCAGGATCTGCTATATCAGAAGTGGCACCGGTATCTGTCTGGCTGCCATCATCTGCCTGGATATCAGAAGTATCTTCTGTATCTTCAGAATCATCCTCGTAGGTATAAATATCTTCCGGAATGTCTCCATGGAGAATGGAAACGATATACTGGAGTCTGACATTGGCTCTGTCATAATACTGCTTGGCAACGTCTGCAAGAGAGGCATCATATTCTTCCCCTTCAAAAGCCTGGTGATAATAGGAAACAGCCTGGGACATGTTTTCGCTGGCTTCGGCAGCAAGCTGATCTACACCAGGAAAACCATCAGGGACCGTGAGAGATGCCATCTGGGCGAAGGAAGTATCCATGGAGTCAAGCAGGGCAAGCAGATCGGAAACCGCTGTATCAGACTCTGGATCAATGCTGTTGATAGAATCATTATAAACCCTGATATTTTCAAAGAACTGGTTCATATTTGCCTTATAGTTTTCAAGCTCCTGGTTTTTCTTGCCGCAGCCTGTGAAAAGCAGGGAAAATGAAAGGAGCATGATGGAAAAAATGGTCAAAACAGAGTATCTTCTGTGGAACTTACGGTACAAGATAAAGTCCTCCCTTTTAAACTTGATCTAAACATATACATATAAAATAGCATAGATGACTAAATTATTCAATTGTAGTTTCTCTGTAATTATGCTAACATGATGAAGAAATCTGACCCCACTGCAGGCAGTGGAAGATCAGATCAAAGACAAATGACAAGCTGGATAACAGATGGAGATTTTTCATGAATAAAGCAGAATTTAACCGGCTTTCCAGAGAAAGAATACTGTATCTGGATGGTGCGACCGGATCCAACCTGATCAAACGCGGTATGCCCGCAGGAGTATGCCCGGAGAAGTGGATCCTGGATCACAGAGAGATCATGATCGGTCTGCAGCGGGAATACATAGAAGCCGGAAGCAATATTATTTATGCACCAACCTTTACAGCGAACCGGATCAAACTGAAGGAGTATGGACTGGAGAAGGAAACCGGGCCCATGAACAGGGAGCTGATCAGACTTTCACTGGAAGCGGCAGAGGGAAAGGCCCTTGTTGCCGCAGACATCACCATGACAGGAGAGCAGCTTGCTCCCATGGGAACCATGGATTTTGAAACGCTGATCTCTGTTTACAAGGAACAGATTACGGCAGTTGCAGAAGCAGGCGCAGATCTGATCGTTGTGGAGACCATGATGAGCCTTCAGGAATCAAGGGCAGCCCTGATCGCTGCAGGAGAGGTCTGTGATCTCCCGGTTATGGTTACCATGACGTTTGAAAGTGACGGTAAGACACTGTATGGCACCGATGCCACAACAGCGGCAGTTGTTCTTGAAAGCCTTGGTGCCTGTGCAATCGGTGCCAACTGTTCGACAGGACCGGATAAAATGATGACGATCATCAGCGAGATCGCAGAAGCGGTATCCATTCCGGTCATAGCCAAGCCAAATGCCGGTCTGCCTGCCCTGAATGAGCTGGGAGAGACGATTTACAATATGGGAGAAGAGGAATTTGTTGCAGGCATGCAGGAACTTGTAAATGCCGGAGCCTCTATCCTTGGAGGGTGCTGTGGCACCTCACCTTCTTATATCAGAGCACTTTCAGAATCCTTCGAAGGAAAGGAACAGGCAGTCAGAAACGAACAGCTGCAGAAGACAGATGGCAGGCAGCCACGCCGTTTCCTGACTTCTGAGAGAAAGACGCTTACCTTTGATCTGGATTCACCGTTTATGATCGTGGGAGAGCGGATCAATCCTACCGGAAAGAAAAAGCTTCAGGAAGAACTGAGGAACGGAAGCCTGTCCATGGTGCTTGATTTTGCAGAGGAGCAGGAAGCAAGGGGAGCCGCTCTGTTAGATATTAATGTGGGTATGAGTGGTATTGATGAAAAGGATATGATGCTTAAGATTCTGGATGAAGTCACACTTGCATCGTCCCTGCCTCTTTCTCTGGATTCCAGTCATGTGGATGTACTGGAAGCGGCCCTCAGGAAGTATCCCGGAAGAGCACTTGTCAATTCCGTATCGGCTGAAAAAGTCAAGCTGGAGAAGCTTCTGCCCATCGTCAGGAAATACGGAGCCATGTTTATATTACTCCCTTTGTCTGATGAAGGACTTCCTGCAAATCTTGATGAAAAAATTGCACTTATCGAAATGATCGTTCAGAAGGCTTCTGAACTAGGTATGAGAAAAGAAGATATTGTGGTGGACGGGCTTGTGGCCACTATAGGTGCCAACAAAAATGCAGGACGGGAAGTACTGGAAACCATCCGTTATTGTAAGGAAAACGGTCTTGCCACGATCTGTGGTCTTTCCAATATTTCCTTTGGACTGCCAGAGAGAAGTTTTGTAAATACGGCATTTCTTACCATGGCGATCAGGGAAGGACTTACCATGGCGATCGCAAATCCCTCGCAGGAAATGCTGGTCAATGCTGCTTTTGCTTCCGATCTTCTGATGAACAAGGAAGAAAGTGATATCCGGTATATTGAGAGGATGGAGGATTATCAGGCAAGAAATCCGAAGGTGGATCCGGCGCTTCTTAAGGCTGCTGCCAGCAAAACAGACCAGCCGGTCAGGAAAGCGGAAAAAGAACAGACCGGTATTTTGTATCAGGATGTATTGAAGGGAAACCGGAAGATGATCCTTTCCCATACCAAGGAAGAAATAGAGGCAGGTAAGGCACCTTCTGTTCTGTTGAATGAAATGCTGCTGCCGGCAATCGATGAAGTCGGAAAGCTGTTTGATCAGGGAAAATATTTCCTTCCCCAGCTTATTGCAAGTGCGGAGGCCATGAAGCTGTCTATTGAGTATCTGGAACCGCTTCTTGCAGGAACGAGGACAGAAGGAGATATGCCAACAGTCGTTATTGCTACGGTGCAGGGAGATATCCATGACATTGGCAAGAATCTGGTCGGACTTATGTTAAAAAATCATGGCTTTCATGTGATCGATCTTGGAAAGGATGTTCCGAAGGAAACGATCGCCGAAGCAGCACTGACCAATCATGCGGCGATCATCGGATTATCAGCACTGATGACGACAACCATGCAGGAAATGAAACATGTGGTTGATTATGTCCATGAGAAAGAGATTCCGGTCAAGATCATGATCGGAGGGGCTGTCATTACACCGGAATATGCAAAAGAGATCGGAGCAGATGCCTATTCCAAGGATGCTGCGGAAGCCGTCATTGTGGCAAAAAAGCTTTTGGGGATACAGGACTAGGAGGAAATATGGACGAGACAAAGATAACAGAAGAAAAAATGGAAAAGACAACCAATACAGAAACAAAGGATGAGCTTCTGCAAAGGATTGCAGAGCAGACGAAAAAACAGGTCTTTTATGCCAGGATCAGTGCCATATGCGGAGGAATACTGGCAGCGGCTGTCGTGATCACACTTCTTATCCTGGTTCCGTCACTGCTGAAGACCATCCACCAGGTGAATGACGTAGTTGCAGAAGCAGAAGAGACTTTGGTACAGGCACAGGATGCTCTTGCAGGTGTGGATGAGATGACAGATGCTGTGACCAGCATGAGTGAAAATATGGATACCTTTGTCAGTGAAAACGCGGTATCCATCGAGCAGGTCATGAAAAAACTGGAGGCTATTGATTTCGAGGGACTGAACGGTGCCATCAAGGATCTTGGTGATGTAGTGGAGCCCATGGCCAAATTCTTTGGAAAGTTTAAAAAATAACAGGTAAGTCTTTTTTACAGGATAATGATACAGAAATGGGAAAGGAATAAACGAACATGATAGGTGCAGATGCGATTGTTAAATGTCTGGAAGAAGAAAAAGTAAAATATGTATTTGGATATCCCGGTGTGGCAATCTGTCCGTTTTATAACAGCATTCTGGATTCCTCAATAGAAACCATCCTTGTCAGGACCGAGCAGAATGCAGCCCATGCGGCAAGCGGACTTGCCAGAGTGACCGGAAGACCCGGAGTCTGTGCAGTTACCTCAGGCCCTGGTGCTACCAATGTGATCACCGGGATCGCTACAGCCTTTGCAGACAGCATTCCCCTGATCTGCATTACAGGCCAGGTAAATTCAGAGCTCCTTGGCAGTGATGTGTTTCAGGAGGCAGATATCACAGGTGCGGTGGAATCTTTTGTAAAATACAGTTATCTGGTAAAGGATGTCAATGATATCCCGAGAATTTTCAAGGAAGCCTTCCATATTGCGAATACTGGCAGAAAAGGACCTGTTCTGATCGATATTCCCATTGATGTCCAGAATGCAGAGATAAAGAAATTTTCCTATCCGGAACGTGTATCCATGAGAACCTATAAGCCTACGGTAAAGGGAAATATGGTACAGATCAAGAAGGTGGCGTCCCAGCTTGAAAAAGCAAAGAAACCGATCATCTGTGCAGGTGGCGGTGTCCTGTTATCCGATGCGGAAACGGAGCTCAGGAGCTTTGCACAAAAGTATGAGATCCCTGTTGTTTCCACGATGATGGGGATCGGTGTCATGCCAACAGAAGATCCTCTTTACTTCGGAATGGTTGGCAATAACGGAAAACCTTATGCAAACCGTGCCATGAATGAATCTGACCTGCTGATCATGGTAGGAGCAAGAGTGGCAGACAGGGCGGTCAGCCAGCCGGATCTGATCACAGAAAACAAGGTGCTGATCCATATTGATGTAGATCCTGCTGAGATCGGTAAGAACGTTGGTGCATCCATTCCCCTTGTCGGAGATGCCAAGCATATTTTCCGGGATCTTCTTGAGCTTACTATTGACTGTGAACATCAGGAATGGCTTACGACACTGGATACTTACCGGAAAACCATGGTTCCAAAGAGAAATCCGGATCCTGGCTATGTTGATCCGGCA
>CACXDC010000140.1 GCA_902766365.1 uncultured Lachnospiraceae bacterium
AAGGATATCGTGATCGCATCAGAGCCGCCATTCCCGGCAAGGATCGCATTCTGCAGAGGACCCCTTCAGGAAGAAATCGAGTTTTTTCAGGAAAAGAAGTAGAGAACTTGTTTAAAAACCGGATTGACGATTCAGAGCCGGGGTGTTAAGATATAGCTACAAAATAGAGTGTTACCATATTAACGGTTCACCCTAGTTAAATTGCAAAATCAAAAAAGCAACCTACTATTGGCGGTTGCTTTTTTGATGCCTATGTTTCTGACCGGTTTGTATGATACTGATAATTGTGACAATTTTATATATATGTGTATACTCCACCAAAACCATGGCAGAATAATCAGAAACAGGAGGTTTTTGAAATGGCAGAATCGGAAAAAAGAATGGAACAGCTTAAGTCTTATCTGCGCAGGTTGTCTGAGGGAGAGAGTCTTGACAGCGTCCGGGCGGATTTCATGAAAGAATTTAAAGATGTAGATGCAATAGAGATTATGGAAGCAGAGCAGCAGATGATCAAGGAAGGAATGCCGGTTCCGGAGGTACAGAGGCTCTGTGATATTCATTCAGCCCTGTTTCACGGGGCTACGCTGGAAGAAAAGCTGGCAAATGCCAGACAGCCTGTGGATGTGACATCCCTTCGTGAGGAAAGAGCAGAGAAAACCAGGAAACTGGTAGAAACGACAGGGCATCCGCTTTTTACCCTGACACAGGAAAATGAAGAGCTTGGAAAGCTTATTGCCAGAATCAGAGAACAGCTTGACCGGAAAATGACAGAGGCAGCCGGCACTGGAACAGCGGCAAATGGCAGTAGTAATACAGGAGAAAATGCAGTCAGCAGAGAACTGCTGTCAGAAATCAGGGAGCTTGCGATCCATTATGCAAAGAAGGGGGATCTTCTATACCCTCTGTTGAAAGTAAAATATGGGATATCGGGGCCTTCCGATGTGATGTGGACGACAGATGACGAGATCCGGGATGAATTTTCCAGCCTTACAAAAGCAAAGAGACAGGATGAAGCGTGGAAACAGCATATGGAGCGTGCTCTGACCAGGGCAGAGAAAATGATCTACAAGGAAGCTAATATTCTGTTTCCAAACTGTGCTGTTCATTTTACGGAAGAAGAGTGGGCCGGAATCTATCAGGATGCAAAGGATTATGATATCTGCCTGTCGGTAGAGCCGAAGGTATGGGAAAAAGCAGAGAAGATCCTGCAGGAGAGAGCAGCATATTTTCAGAAGGAACGCAGTAGGCAGGAGGATAAGACTGCAGGAGCAGACAACGCAGACCCAAAGAGACCGCAAGCAGGAATCCAGAGGAAGTCTGATGGAGAAGAGATCGTGATGGCTGGTGGGCATATGACAGTTGCAGAACTGGAAGCCATGCTGAATACGATCCCGCTGGAAATTACTTTTGTAGATGTGGAAAATAAGAACAGATTCTTTAATGAAGGACATAAGGTCTTTAAACGACCGGTCATGGCACTGGGACGGGAAGTATTTTCCTGTCATCCACCGAAAATTGAGCAGCAGGTACGCCGGATCATTGAAGAGTTCCGGGCAGGTACATTGGATGAGGTACCGGTGTGGATGAATAAAAATAGCAGGATCATGCTGGTGAAATATATGGCAGTCAGGGACAGGCAGGGGCAGTATGTGGGAACCCTTGAACTGGTACAGGACATGGAATTCGCCAGAGAATATTTTGAAAGCAAATGAGATTGCTGGAAACCACTTTGACAGGGAATGTTCACCGAAGCGGAGAAAAGATCCAGGAAACGTGACTGAAGAGCCAATCCGGAGAAAGAATCCGTGAAAATGGCTGCGGACGGAGCTGCCGAAAATGAGGAACAGGAATGACAAAAGAAGCAAGAGCAAATAAATACGAAATTGATATGTGTAACGGAACGATCATGGACAAGCTGATCTCGTTTTCACTGCCGCTGATGCTGTCGGGGATCCTGCAGCTTCTGTTCAATGCGGTGGATATTGTAGTGGTTGGGCGTTTCACAGGCAGTCAGGCACTGGCGGCCGTGGGATCCACGACGGCCCTGATCAATCTGTTCATCAACCTTTTTATTGGTGTTTCACTGGGAGCTAATGTGCTGGCTGCCAGATATTATGCAGCAGGGAAGCAGAAGGAAATGTCGGGAACAGTGCATACAGCGATCCTGTTTGCCCTGATCAGCGGATGTGTCATGGTGCTGGCAGGACTGCTTTTTTCAAGGGGTGCACTGGAACTGATGGACACACCGGATGATGTGATCGATCAGGCAGCTCTTTATATGAAGATCTACTTCATGGGAATGCCCTTTTTCATGCTTTATAATTATGGAGCGGCAATCCTGAGAGCAGTAGGCGACACGAAAAGGCCGCTGCTGTTTCTTATCATTTCGGGAGCAGTTAATGCAGTTCTGAACCTGTTTCTGGTCATTGCCTTTTCCATGGGAGTGGCAGGAGTGGCGATCGCAACGGTGATCTCCCAGTGTATTTCCTGCGTGATGGTACTGTCCTGCCTGATGCGGACAGAAAGCAGTTATCAGCTTTCCCTTAAAAAACTCCGGATCTGTCCGGTTTATCTCCTGCAGATCTTTCAGGTGGGAATCCCTGCCGGGATCCAGAGTACTGTGATCACTTTTTCCAATGTGCTTCTGCAGTCATCTGTCAATTCCTTTGGCTCCACGGCGATGGCAGGCTATACCGCAGCCAACAATATCTTTGGGTTCCTGTATACGGCAGTGAATTCCATTTCGCAGGCCTGTATGAGCTTTACCAGCCAGAACTATGGTGCCGGGAAGAAAAAGAGGATGGATCTGGTGCTTCGGGACTGCCTGATCCTGACGGTGGTGATCGGACTTCTGATGGGCGGAGGTGCCTATCTTTTCGGACCGGAGCTGTTACATATCTATACCTCTGATGAGGCAGTGATCGCCTGTGGCATGGAAATCCTTCTTTATACTACGGTCACGTATTTCCTGTGCGGGATCATGGATCTGATCCCGGGAGCCCTGCGGGGAATGGGACGGTCGGCGGTTCCCATGCTGCTGTCAGTGATCGGAACTGTAGGAACCAGGATTATCTGGATCTATCTGATCTTTCCGGCGCACCGGTCTCTGGCGGTGTTGTTTATTTCCTATCCGGTTTCCTGGCTGGTGACTATCGTCATGCAGACTACCTGTTTTTATTTTGTAAGAAAAAATGTACACAGTAAAATGAAATCATGAATGTTTTCTCATTTACCCCTTTTTTTGAACCGAAAAAAGGGGTAAAATATTTTGATACAGTGTATGCGGGAAAAGAAGCCTGCCAGGTGGGATTACAGCAGGGAAACAGGCTGCTTCCGGTATACGCAGGAAGAGACAGATGGAGGGTAAAGTTATGCAGCATAGGGTATTAATGATCAATGGAAGTCCGAGGGTGAATGGAAACACCAGTATTGCTCTCCGGGAGATGGAAAAAGTATTTGCACAGAACGGGATCGAAACAGAGACCGTACAGATCGGCAGTCAGGACGTAAGAGGCTGTATTGCCTGCGGAAGCTGCGCAAAGAATGGAAAATGTGTTTTTGATGATGTGGTAAACAAGCTGGCTCCGAAGTTTGAGGAGGCAGACGGTCTTGTGATCGCAAGTCCGGTTTATTATGCGTCAGCCAATGCAACACTGATCGCATGTCTGGACAGACTGTTTTACAGCACCCATTTTGACAAGACAATGAAGGTGGGAGCCAGCATAGCCTGCGCGAGGAGAGGCGGCTGTTCTGCAACCTTTGATGAACTGAATAAATATTTTACGATCAGTGGTATGCCGGTGGCCTCCAGCCAGTACTGGAATAGCATCCATGGCAGATTGCCAGGAGAGGCAGAAGCAGACGAAGAGGGGAAACAGACGATGCGTACGCTGGCGGCAAATATGAGTTTTCTGATCAGGAGCATTGCTCTTGGAAAAGAACAGTTCGGACTTCCGGAAAAGGAAGTGCGTCAGGCTACAAACTTTATCCGGTAGGATAGAGATTGAGGATACTTATGAGGAGGAAAATATGAAAAAGAAACTGATAGCGGGATGCCTTGCCGCTGTACTGGTGGCAGGACTTGTTGCCGGCTGCGGCAATGGAGAGAAGGCCAAAAGTGTAAAACTGGATCCGGACAATCCGGTATCCCTGACCGTCTGGCATTATTATAATGGTGCCAGACAGGCGGCTTTTGATGAACTGGTGGAAGAATTTAATGCTTCGGAAGGAAAGGACAAAGGGATTTATGTAGAGGCCTACAGCAAAGGCTCTATCTCCGATCTGGAGCAGGCGATCAGTGATGCACTGGAAGGGAAGGTTGGAGCTGAAGAGCTGCCGGACATGTTTTCTTCCTATGCAGATACGGCTTATTCTGTACAGGAACAGGACAGACTGGCAGATCTGACACAGTATTTCAGTGAAGAGGAACTGGAGGCCTATGTGGATTCCTATATCCAGGAAGGATATTTTAACGGGGATGGTGCCCTGTATCTGCTGCCGATCGCCAAATCCACAGAGATCATGATGGTAAACAAAACAGACTGGGACAGCTTCGCAGAAGCGACAGGAAGTACCGTTGACGAACTCGCAACAACGGAAGGTGTCACAAAAGTAGCAGAGCGTTATTATGAATGGACGGACAGTCTGACACCTGATATAGAAGGAGATGGCAAGGCTTTTTATGGACGGGATTCCATGGCTAATTATATGATCATAGGAATGAAACAGATGGGGACGGAGATCTTTGATGTAAAGGATGGAGAAGTAACTTTCCAACTGGACAAAGATAAACTCCACCGTCTGTGGGACAATTATTATGTACCTTACGTGAAGGGGTATTTTGCAGCCTATGGAAAGTTCCGTTCTGATGATGTAAAGACCGGTGATATCCTGGCATATACAGGTTCCACGTCATCTGTGATGTATTTCCCTGATGCACTGGAAAGTGATGAGGGAAGCTATGCGATCGATTATCTTGTACTTCCGGCACCGGTAATGGAAGGCGGGAGTAACTGCAAGGTACAGCAGGGGGCAGGTATGGCTGTCAGCAAATCGGATGAACGGCATGAGTATGCTTCCTGTGTATTCCTGAAATGGATGACACAGAAGAGGGAAAATCTGAAGTTTGTTGGAGATTCCGGATATCTTCCGGTTTTAAAGGAAGCAAACAGCAGGGAAGCACTGGAGGAGGCTCTGGCAGAAGAAAACATCGAGATGAATCAGAAAGCGTATGATTGTCTGACATGTGTCATGGATGATTTTGAAAACACGGAATTTTATACAACAAAGAATTTTGAAAATGGCTATCAGACGAGACAGGTACTGGAATATTCCATGTCAGATAGGGCTGCAGCAGACAAGGCAGCGATTGATGAAGCCGTAAAAAATGGAACAGACAGAAAAGAGGCTGAAGAAGAGTATGTTTCAGATGCTTCGTTTGAAAGCTGGTATGAAGAATTACAGGGAGCATTGGCAGGAGCTGCTGAATAAATGAAGAAAAAAACGTTACTGGAGATCTTTTTATTTCCCATACTGATGATTGTCCTGATATTGGGGATATTGCCATTCCTTCTGCTGATCCTCAGTGGGATCCGTTCTACGATGGAAGAAAATGTAATTGGCATGGATCAGCATACAGTGGAAAACAGGCGTGTGGTGCTGGAAAATGATATGGTGGAACACTGGAGCAGTGTTTATAAGGAAAGTGACAGTCTGTCAGAGGCGATGACTGCTTTCCTTGAAACCCAGCGCACAGATATTGCAGGATTCCTGGCATCAGAAGAATTGCAGCAGCAATATCTGGAGCGTGTTTTTCCTGATATGGTAGATGCTGTACAGTATAATACGTCATCGGGACTGTTCCTGATTCTGGCCAATGAAAAACCGGCAGAGGAGCCGGCAGCTTACAGGGGCTTTTTCCTTCGTGACTCCGATCCACAGAGCAGGATCATAACGAACGCAGATCTGCTGCTTGAGCGTGGAAGCAAAGAACTGGCAAGAAGCAGATCTGTTTCCATGGACAGTGCATGGACGACTGATTTTCATTTTGAAGGGGTGGGAAACCGGAGCGCAGATAACTTTTTTTATATACCTTATATGGCGGCATTGCAGCACACAGATACGGATATGGTAAATCTTGGATACTGGGCAGGTCCTTTTATTCTGGAAGATCATTATATGGACAATCATAAGATGATCACCTATTCTGTTCCCCTGGTGTATGACGGTATAGTTTATGGTGTCCTTGGAGTGGAGGTTTCAGTCAGCTACCTGAATGATTATATGCCGGTCAGAGATCTTGACAGTGAGCTGAATGCAGGATATATGCTGGCAATATCCAAGGGCAGTGGAGAATATGAGGCCATTGCAGGAAAAGGCTCGCTGTATGATGTTGTGGTACGGGATGGCAGGGAATTTACTCTGACAAAGCAGTCCGGACAGGATCTGTATCGTGTAGAGGACTCGAAGGTTGGAAAACAGAATATTTACTGTATATACAGCCCGTTTAGTCTGTATAGCAGTAATGTTCCTTATGAGGATACGGACTGGGTATTATGTGGTCTTGTAACGGAGGAATCTATCTACGGACTTGGAGAAAGTGTCTATCATAAGATGTTACTTGCCATGCTGGCAGGTGTTGTGCTTGCGGCTGTCCTGATCTGCATCCTGGTGAGACAGGTCACAAAGCCGGTTTATCGTCTGGTGGAAAGTGTCCGTGGCGGTATTGAAGGAATCCACAGCTTCAGGGATTCTGGTATTATTGAAATTGACGAATTGCATGATGTAGTAGAAAATCTGACAGATGCACAGCAGCGGAATGAAGAGCAGCTGCTGGAAGAAAAAGAGCGATACCGTGTAGCTGTAGAGAGTTCCAAGGATATGTTTTTTACGTATCGGGCAACTGAAAATATGCTGGAGATCGTAAACAGCAAGAGTGCTGATGGAACCTGGGACTGTGGATTGCATCCGGAATTTGTTGAGACAGATAACGTGTGCATTTATCCGGAAGACTGGGAAAAGGTTTCCATGGCGATACAGGGGGAGCCTGCAGAAGGAGAGGCTGCCTTTGAACAGCAAAAGACAGTCGAAGACAGGGGAGATTCATCTTCCGGAAATATGGAAGAGATGAATGTGGATTTCAGGCTCCGTCAGACAGTGAAGGATGAATATCAGTGGGTTAATATGACAGGGACGATCTTCCGTGGAAAAGACGGTGAGATTACAAGGATCGTAGGGTGCATAAGAAATATCCATCAGAGAAAGATGCTGGAGGAGGCACAGAAAAATCAGGAATTTCTGGATTCTCTGACAGGCTTTTACAGACTGAAATATGGTGTGCAGCAAATAGAAAAAAAGAAAAACAGAAAACCTGCCGCACTTGTGCTTACGGATGTGGAACGCTTTGCAGATATTGAGGAACAGTATGGACTGATCTTTGGGGATATCCTGCTGGAGCAGCTTGCCCGTATCATGAGGAAAGTCTGTGAGGAGAGAAGACTGAGAGAGACCGTGTGGATCCGGGCAGGGGAAGATCAGTTTGTACTGTGGTTACCGGAGATGGAAGGAGCAGATGCTGAAGTACTGGCATGGGAAGTACAGAAGAAGTTTACTGCGCTTGTCAAAGAAAAATACCTGTTTTTATCACTGCACAGTGGAATTGCGCAGCTTGCAGGGAATGAGCCGGTGGAAACCGGCATGGAAAAGGCAATGACAGCGCTGCTTTCAGCCAAGCACAGAAAGCTGGATGTCCTGAGATATGAATGCTGTCCAGAGGAGGGAAAAAGCCATCCGGCGGCAGTGGTATTCGAAGAGATCAATCCTGTCAATCATCTGAAACAGATCAGCCTGTCTTCCCTTACAATGAACCTTCTTGACAGAGGAAGGCAGATGACACCTGTACTGGATATTCTGACATTGAAAATACAGGAGAGGTATCCGGTAAATAACCTGATTATTTCACATTTTCTGAGGGAAGAACTGGTTAACAGTTATATTTATGCAAGTGCCGGGCTGTCAGACTACCCGGAAGAAAATGGGAATGTACATTGTACGGAAACACAGTACCAGCATTTCATACAGAAAGAGAGCATGCAGGAGTTCCTGGGCGGTGGTGATGTGGAAGAAAGAAGGGCACTTCTTGGAGCTCTTTCAGAAGGAGAAAAGAAGATCATCTATCATATGGTAGATCAGGGGCAGTATTGTGGCAGTCTTATTTTTGCAGGGCTTTCTCTTCAGGATATGAGTGAGAATGAGAGAAAGCAGCTGGAGGAGATTGCAGCTATTATCCAGAACAGGATCAATCTGCAGAGGCATGATCTGTCAGCCCAGGCCAAATCAGATTTCCTGGCACGAATGTCCCATGAAATCCGGACACCGATGAATGGTATTATCGGTATGACGGAGATCGCCCTGAAGGAAGGGCAGAGTGAAGAAAAACGGACGGATTGTCTGAAGAAGATAGAGAGCTCATCCAATTATCTTCTCGGACTGATCAATGATATCCTGGATATGTCCAAGATCGAGAGCGGTAAGATGAAGCTTGTCATGGAGAAATGTAATCTGGCAGAGCTGGTGGCAGGACTGGAGCCGCTTCTGGAAGCAAAGATCATGGAAAAGCAGCTTCATTTTACAAAAGATATTACATGGAAGCATTCCTGGTTCCTCTGCGATGGGCTGAGAATCAATCAGATCCTCGTCAATCTGCTCAGCAATGCCCTGAAATATTGCAATGACGGAGGTCATATCAGGCTGACAGTGAAGGAAACACCGGTCTCAGATAAAAGATCAGAGATCTTTTTCGAAGTAAAGGATGACGGAATCGGTATTGAAGAAGAAAAACAGCAGGTGATCTTCAGGCAGTTTGAACAGGCAGATCATTCAGAGAGTGCAAGAAGACAGGGAACCGGACTTGGTCTTGCTATCAGCAGCAGACTGGTACATATGATGGATTCCGACATTAAGCTTATGAGTGAGCCGGGAAAGGGAAGCACATTCAGTTTCCGTATAAAGCTGGAGCCGGTCCAGGGTGAAAATGGTGCCGAAGATGATCAGGCGGATCCGCTTGCACTGAAAGGAAAAAGAGTTCTGGCAGTAGAAGATAATGCACTGAATATGGAGATCGTACATACACTTCTGGAGGAATATGGCATTCAGGTTGAGGAAGCCTATAATGGCAGGGACGCTGTTAATATGGTAGAAAAGAGCAGTCCGTTCTATTATGATCTGATCCTGATGGATATCATGATGCCCGGTATGGACGGCCTGGAAGCAACGAGAAGGATACGACATCTGGAGAGAGAGGACAGTCAGAAGATACCGATCATTGCCATGAGCGCAAATGCTTTTGATGAAGATGTAAAGCGGTCGCTTGCCAGTGGAATGAACGGGCATCTTTCCAAGCCGGTCAATGTGGAGAAGCTGAAGAAAATGCTGGCAGAAATGCTGCGGTAGAAAGGACACATAATATGTCGATTGACAGAGTGAAGGAATATTTTAAACAATATGGAATGGAAAACAGGATACTGGAATTTCCGGTATCCAGTGCAACTGTAGAGCTGGCAGCACAGGCACTCGATTGTGAGCCGTGCAGGATAGCAAAGACATTGTCATTTATGGTGGGTGATAAGCCGATCCTTATTGTCATGGCAGGAGATGCCAAGATCGATAATGCAAAATACAAGGCTAAATTTGGAAAGAAGGCCAAAATGCTGACGATGGATGAGGTAGTGCCTCTGATCGGTCATGCTGTTGGCGGGGTATGTCCTTTTGCAGTTAATGAAGGCGTTACTGCCTATCTGGATGAATCACTGAAGCGTTTTGCTACAGTATTTCCTGCCTGCGGAAGCAGTAACAGTGCGATCGAACTGAATATGGAAGAACTGGAAAAATATTCCCTCAGCAAAGAATGGATCGATGTTACCAAAGTAATGTAAGGGATATGGAAAACAACAGACGGCAGCAGGCTGCCGGGATAGCAGAAAAACTGAGGGAGACAGGAAAATATGACAGAAAAAAGAGGTTCATTTAAAAGCAGTTTTGGATTTATTCTGGCCTGTATCGGGTCAGCAGTAGGTATGGGAAATATCTGGATGTTCCCTACAAGAGTATCTCTGTATGGAGGCGGTTCTTTCCTGATTCCGTACTTTATCTTTGTAATTCTCATAGGATTTACGGGAGTTACGGGAGAAATGGGCTTTGGACGTTCGGCAAGATCCGGTCCTGTAGATGCCTTTGGGATTGCCTGTGAGAAGAAGGGAAAACGTAAGGTGGGAGAAACACTGGGAATGATCCCCGTGCTTGGCTCCCTTGCCATGGCCATCGGCTACACAGTGGTTATGGGATGGATCCTGAGGTATACAGTAGGAGCATTTACCGGCTTTTCCATGTCCATGGACAGTGCAGAGGAATATGCAGCAGCTTTTGGTGAAATGGCATCAGCCTTTGGAAATGATGGCTGGCAGATCGTGGCATTAGTGCTTTGCATGGCGATTCTGATGCTTGGTGTTGGACATGGGATTGAAAAGGCTAATAAGGTCATGATGCCTGCATTTTTTGGATTGTTTGTAATTCTTGCAGTTTATGTGGCATTCCAGCCGGGGGCAAGGGAAGGCTATCAGTACATTTTCCGGATTGATCCGGTGGCATTAAAAGACCCTGCTACCTGGATCTTTGCCCTTGGACAGGCGTTTTTTTCTCTGTCTGTAGCAGGAAGTGGAACATTGATCTACGGTTCCTATCTGCCGGATCAGGAGGATATCCCGGCATCTGCCGGAAGAGTAGCCATTTTTGATACACTGGCAGCCCTTCTTGCAGCCCTTGTGATCATTCCGGCGATGGCCATGACAGGAGCACAGCTGAATCAGGGAGGCCCGGGGCTTCTGTTTATTTATCTTCCCAATCTGATCCATACCATGGCAGGGGGAAGCGTGATCATGATCGTATTTTTCGTAGCGGTATTCTTTGCAGGAATGTCATCCCTGATCAATCTGTATGAGGCACCGATCGCCACTGTGCAGGAGAAGCTCAGGCTTGGAAGAATACCGGCCTGTGCACTTGTGGGGGGATTCAGTGTGATCATTTCACTGGTGATCCAGGGGATCGTATCAGACTGGATGGATGTGCTGTCCATTTATATCTGTCCACTGGGAGCCGGACTTGCCGGGATCATGTTCTTCTGGGTTCTTGGAAAGGATTATGTGGAGGAGCAGATTAATAAGGGAAGAGAGAAGAAATACACGAAAGCCTTTTACCCGGTCTGTAAATACCTTTATATTCCTGTCTGTATTCTTGTACTGGTTCTTGGAATTGTGCTGGGAGGGATCGGCTGATGCAGGTAATGGACTATATCAATGCTCACAGGGAGGATGAGAATCCCTGTGAATGTGTGATCCTGCCGGATGGCAGCATAGAAGATCCGACACCTTCCCATATTGAAAAACTGGCACAGATAGCAGGGGAGGACAAGATCTCGATTAACAAGAAGATGGACAAAAACATGGAGCCCCTTCTTTTTATGGTGGAATACACAGGCTGCATGCTCGTGTGGCAGACCAGGGTGGTCGTGCCATCAAGTCCGACTGCTGAACAGGAGGATGTCCTGGAGATGCTGTATTTTGCTGCAATGCTCTCTCCCAATTATCTGCGGGAACAGGTGGGGGAGAATTATGTGGAATGTGTAAAGAGAAGCAGGAATGAACAGGAATAATGTAGTTGTGAAAAGCGGAGGAAACTCAGATGAAGGTATTAGTTGTAGTGGATATGCAGAATGATTTTATTGACGGAGCACTGGGAACAAAGGAAGCAGAGGCGATCGTTCCCTTTGTGACAGATAAGATCAGAAATTTTGATGGTAAAGTTCTGGCAACCCGAGATACTCATTTTGAAAATTATCTGGAGACACAGGAGGGGAAGAATCTGCCGGTAAAGCATTGTATCAAAGGAACTGATGGCTGGCAGATCAGAAAGGAAATAGCAGAGCTTGTAACAGAAGATCCTGTTGATAAGCTGACATTTGGCAGTGCCAGACTGCCGGAGAGACTGCAGAAACTGGCAGATCAGGAGCCGATAGAAAGTATTACGCTGGTCGGTCTCTGTACAGACATCTGTGTCATTTCCAATGCCATGGTAATAAAAGCTTTTTTCCCGGAGGTTCCTGTTATTGTGGATGCAGAGTGCTGTGCAGGTGTGACTCCGGAAAGTCACAGACAGGCGCTGAATGCCATGAAGGTGTGTCAGATCCAGGTTGAGAATGAATAAATATGTGGAAGATCAGACAGATTTTTGATGGTGAATATGGCTGTGAAGAAAGAATGCCGGGAGAAGAAATGAAATGCCTTGTTGTGCTGGAGAATGAAGAGGGACTGACAAAAAAGGTTATGGCAGAAGATAAATTCCTGACAGAAAATGGTCTGAATGAGGGAGATACCTGGTCAGAACAGTGGATATTTTAAACGAGATCCGGAAGCTCGAAAATTGACGAACAGACAGCTGACAAGTATAATATTTATATGTTATTTACAGAAAATCAGGAAAGGTACAGTAGCAGATGACAGTTCTGGAATTTTTTGAAAATCTGATGCAGCACATTGTAGAAGTTGCGATCCTCGTGTTTGAATTTATCGGTGTGATCGTAATTATCATCTCAGGACTGAAGGGCTTTTATTTTTATCTCCGCCGCAGACCGGATATGAAGCTGGCACTGGCGCAGGGACTTGCCGTTGGACTGGAGTTCAAGCTCTGCAGTGAGATCCTGAAAACAGTAACAGTAAGGGATTTTAAAGAGATTGCCACAGTAGCGGGCATCATAGCACTCCGGGCAGCTCTGACATTCCTGATCCACTGGGAGATCAGGGAAGAGAAAGCAGAAGAAAAGGCGGAAGAGAAGACAGCAAAGGAGCAGGCATGATCAAATTAGGATCCCATGTGGGAATGGCGGGAAAGGACATGTTCCTTGCTTCTGTGAAGGAAGCAGAAAGCTATGGTGCCAATGTCCTGATGCTCTATACAGGAGCCCCACAGAATACAAGACGAAAAGAAATCAAAGATCTGAATATTGAAAAAGGATGGGAATATGCGGCGCAGGCAGGCATTAACGAAATCGTGGTGCACGCGCCTTATATCATAAATCTGGCAAATACTGTGAAGCCGGAAACCTTCACACTTGCTGTGGAATTCCTGGAAAAGGAAATCATAAGGACTGCAGCCATGAGAAGCAAGGTGCTGGTGCTGCATCCCGGTTCCTGCCTGGATGCGGGCGTGGATGCAGGAATTGCACAGATCGTTAATGGGTTAAATCAGGTGCTGGATCAGAATGAGGACGATGTTTTCATTGCACTGGAAACCATGGCCGGCAAGGGCAGTGAGGTCGGCAGAAGCTTTGAAGAGCTTGCCAGGATTTATGAGGGGGTTCATAAAAAAGAGCGGCTCCGGGTATGCTTTGATACCTGCCACGTGAATGATGCCGGATATGATCTGGTACATGATTATGAAGGAGTATTCCAGCACTTTGATGAGGTGCTTGGACTTGATCAGATCGCAGTATTTCATATCAATGACAGCATGAATCCCTGTGGTGCACATAAGGACAGGCATGCCAATATCGGAAAGGGATACCTTGGGGAAGAGGTACTGAAAAAGCTTGTCCACGATCCGAGATTTGAAGAAATACCGAAGATCCTGGAAACACCATGGTTATGCGAGGAAGGTTCTGATAAGAAGACGATCCCGCCTTACAGGGAGGAGATCCGTCAGCTTTTAGGATAAGGGGTAAAAGAAGGGGAGAAAACTAATTGGTACGGAGAAGATATATTCCGCTTAGAACGGCACAGCCGGGAATGATCCTGGATCAGGCGATCATTGACAGAGCCGGCCGTGTGCTGATCGCAAGGAGAACACCACTTGAGGACTTTCATATTGAAGGTCTGAGAAAAATGGGGGTTGGCGGCATTTACATCCGTGAGGGGGAAGAAGATCCTGATCAGGAGGTAGAAAAAGAGGAACAGTCCCTGCCGGCAGCACTTCAAAAAACTTATGACAAGGTTAAAGTAAAGGATCCTGCCAGGGTCAGAATTTCAGAAAGTGTGCGGAAACGTGTGGCACAGGGAGTACAGTACCTGTATCAGGACACGAATTCTGCAGACTTTACCAATGCGTCCAGAAGTATCACGGATGATCTGCTGAAGGCTATTGAGGACAATGATGCAGTAGCGGTGGATATCGGTGCCCTGCAGGTCAGCGATGAGTATACCTTTAAGCACAGCGTGGACGTGGCTACCATGGCCATGATCGTTGCCAGAAAGTACGGACTGAATGATAATCAGGTCTATCAGATCGGTATCGCCGGACTCCTGCATGATATTGGAAAATCCAAAATCCCGAATGAAATCCTGAATAAAGCGGGTAAACTGACAGATGATGAGTTTACCATTATGAAGATGCATTCTACCTATGGCTATCATATCCTGGAGCCGAAGAAAGATATCTCGCAGGAAGTGAAGCTTGGGGTACTGCAGCATCATGAAAAGATGAATGGAAAGGGATATCCCATGCAGGTGACCGGGGAGAAGATCCACCTGTTTTCCAGGATCATATCAGTAGCAGATATCTATGATGCACTGGTAACAGAACGTCCTTATAAGAAGCCTTTTTCTCCAAGGGCGGCAGTTGAGATGATCATGTCCATGACAGAAGAACTGGATATCAAAGTTATGAAATGCTTTATGGAAAGTGTGATCCTGTATCCGGTTGGCAGTGATGTCATGCTGAGTACGGGTGAAATGGCAAGGGTAGTAGAGAATCTGCCCTACGCAGTGCTGCGGCCCAAGGTACTTGGTATGCAGAGTGGTAAGGTATATGATCTTGCCAATGATGTGAAGTGCGCAAATATTATTATTCTCTGATAGAAAGGTGATGGAACTATGTGTACGGCGGCAACCTATCGTACGAAAGATTTTTATTTTGGAAGAACACTGGATTATGAATTTTCCTATGGAGAGGAAATTACGGTGACACCGAGGAATTATCCTTTTTCTTTCCGGTATCTTCCGGAAAAAAGAGAGCATTATGCGATCATAGGCATGGCCCATGTGGAAGAAGATTATCCGTTATATTATGATGCAGTCAATGAAAAGGGTCTTGGCATGGCCGGGCTCAATTTCGTAGGGAATGCTGTGTATGGAGAGGTAATGGATGGAAAGGAGAATGTGGCAGTTTTTGAACTGATCCCATATATCCTTTCCCAGTGTAAAAGCACAGAAGAAGCCAGAAAGCTGCTGGGGGAAATACAGATCACAGACACCAGGTTCAAAGAGCAGCTTCCAAACGGAAGACTGCACTGGATCATAGCAGATGAAAAGGAAGCGATCACTGTAGAGTCAGTAGCAGAGGGACTTAAGGTTTATGAGAATACACCCGGTGTCCTGACCAACAATCCACCTTTTCCCATGCAGATGTTCCAGCTTAATAATTACATGCAGCTTTCAAGCAGGCAGCCGGAGAATCTGTTTTCTGATCAGCTTTCCCTTAAGACCTACAGCAGGGGCATGGGAGCCCTTGGACTTCCGGGAGATCTTTCGTCAGCATCCCGCTTTGTGCGGGTGGCATTTACAAGGCTCCATGCCAGATCAGGAGAAGGGGAGGCAGACAGTGTAGGACAGTTTTTCCATATCCTTGGCAGCGTTGAGCAGACGAGAGGCTGCTGTGAGCTGGAAGATGGCAAATACGAAATTACCATTTACACTTCCTGCTGTAATGCAACAAAGGGCATCTATTACTACACGACTTATACGAACCGTCAGATCACGGCGGTTGACATGCACAGGGAGAATCTGGATGGCACAGAACTGATCCGCTATCCCATGCTGGAAGAAGAACAGATCCGGTTACAGAACGCATAAAGAAGAACGATACCAATATCCTCTGAAGAGATTCAGGGGATATTTTTATTGCCTTATTTATGAAAAAAGGATCCGGTAGATTCTTTTTTGAATCTGCCTATAGGAAAAGAAAGATAAGAGAACCTGCCATCAGCGGGTTCTTTTTAGCTGTGGGGAATATTACCTGGAAAATTGGAGATTGGGTACAGGAAAAATCCGACATTTCTGAAAAATACAGGATAAAACACTAAAAATCAGGGGCAGAGACATCCGATTTGTGCGGTACGAAGAAAAGAAAGTGGATGATAAGATGGGTACAGTTAATGAAGGAGGACATTCCCCATGAAAAAAGAATCTGTGAAACTGTTTCTGATGATATTACCTTTTCTGATACTGGTATTTCTGTTTTCGTATTTTCCGCTGCACGGCTGGATTTACGCTCTGTATGATTACAGGGCACCACTTAAACTTTCCCAGTGCGAGTTTGTGGGACTGAAATGGTTTAAGGCATTATTCAGTAATCCGACACAGGTTTCCCAGTTGATCGTGGTTCTGAAAAATACATTTGCCATGAGCCTTCTTGGGATTGCCACTTCCTTTCTGCCGGTACTATTTGCCATCTTTTTAAATGAGATTAAGGTAAAGTGGTTCCGGAATCTGGTACAGACACTGACAACGATTCCCAATTTCATAAGCTGGACGCTGGTATATTCCATCGCCTTCTGCCTGTTTTCCACAACAGGAATGTTCAATACGGTCCTGCAGAACCTTGGTATTATTTCAGAACCGTTAAAGATCCTGGACAGCGGACAGCATGTGTGGCTGCAGATGCTTCTGTGGAGTACCTGGAAGGGACTTGGATGGGGCGCCATCATGTATCTGGCAGCGATCACCGGTATTGACCAGGAAATGTATGATGCGGCAAAGGTAGATGGCGCAGGACGCTGGCAGATCATCCGGAATATTACGATTCCGTCTCTGATGCCTACATATTTCGTCATGCTGATGCTTTCCGTAGCCAATTTCCTGAACAATGGAATGGATCAGTATTATGTGTTCCAGAATTCCTTTAACAGGGACAGTATCCAGGTACTTGACCTGTATGTATATAACATTGGTATGACGGGCAGGAGTATGTCACTGGCAACCGCAGTGGGTGTCATGAAGAGCCTTGTCAGCGTGACGCTGCTGATGATCGTTAACTTTGTATCTAAAAAAACGAGAGGGGAAGGACTGGTCTGATGACCGGTGAAGGAGGTTCGTATGACAGTAATCCATCATGACAGAAGAAAACCGGTAAAGACACAGGACCGTGTGTTTCAGGTTATAAACTATACATTATTTGCCCTGTTTGCCCTGATCTGTGTATATCCCTTTTATTATCTGATCATCAATTCGATCAGTGCAAATGACTTAAGTGCCAGTGGCCTGGTGAACTGGGTACCCAAGGGGATCCATTTTAAAAATTATCAGGAAGTATTGAAATTAAACGGTATCGGACTGGCAGCCTTTGTGTCCCTGGCGAGAACAGTGATCGGAACAGCCTGCACAGTGCTGGCATCTGCTTACCTTGGCTTTATGTTCACACAGCAGAAAATGTGGCACCGTAAGCTCTGGTACCGGCTGACGATCATTACCATGTACTTTAATGCAGGACTGATCCCCATGTTCATGACCATGAAGACCCTGCATCTGACAAACAATTTCCTGGTTTATATCATTCCGGCGATCGTTCAGCCATTTAATATCATCATGGTAAAGACCTATGTAGAGTCAATTCCGGCTTCCCTGCAGGAGGCAGCAGAAATTGACGGAGCAGGCGTACTTACCATATTTGGAAAGGTGATCCTGCCGACCAGCAAGCCGATCCTGGCGACCATAGCGATCTGGGCAGCCGTGGCACAGTGGAATTCCTTCCAGGATACACTGGTATATATTACGGATCAGAAGCTGTATTCGCTGCAGTATCTGTTATATACCTATCTGAATCAGGCCAATTCCCTGGCGACTCTTGTGAAGGCCAGTGGAAATGTGCAGGCAGTTGCCAGCCTGGCAACGACACAGACACCAACATCCATCCGTATGACGATATCCGTTATCGTTGTACTTCCGATCCTGTTTATATACCCGATGTTCCAGAAATATTTTGTAAAGGGTATCATGATCGGATCTGTCAAGGGTTAAGAGGAAGCCGTTGCTTCTTTTTAATAGATTATAGTAAAATAAAAAATCAGGAGGGTTTATGATGAAGCGAAAAATGGGAAAGAGAGTAGCAGCCGCATTATTATCAGCTGCCATGCTGATGACGACACTTGCCGGTTGCGGAAGCACAGGGGGAAGCACTGCTGCAGGAAGTGACAGTACACAGGCAGGGGAAAGTGCAGAAAACAGCAAATATGCAGAGACGCTCACCATAGATGTATTTGACAGCCAGGCAAATTTCCAGGGTATGCAGTCCGGATGGTTTGCCAAGATCGTAAAAGATAAATTCAATATGGAGCTGAATATCATTGCTCCCAATGTGGCAGGTGGCGGAGATACCCTGTATCAGACGAGATCAGCCAATGGAAATCTGGGTGATCTGATCATTACCAATCTGGACAAGAGCCGTCTGAAGGATCTTGTAACGGCAGGACTGGTGCTGGATATGACACCTTATATTGACAGCTGCGAAAGCCTCAAGAAGTATGAAACAGCGATCGCTGACGCCAGTGCACTTGCTGAGCAGGATGGTATCTGGGCAGTTCCCAGTGAGATCTCAAACCAGCCGGCAACCGAGCCCTGTGAAGCTATGGAGCCTACCAATGCGCCTTCTCTTCGCTGGGATGTTTACGGACAGGTTGGTTATCCCAAGATGAGTACCTTAGAGGATATGCTGGATGTACTGGAGGCTATGCAGCAGAATGCAGGAACCAGTGATACCGGAAAAAATGTATATGCGTTCTCCCTGTTTAAGGACTGGGATGGTGACTGCATGCAGAACGCAGGTGCGATCTGTGCACTGTATGGCTATGAGCCAATGGGCTTTGTAATGTCAAAGGTAGATGGATCCGAAGCACAGAGTATTATCGACAATGACGGTGTTTATGTAAGAGCGCTCCGTTTCCTTTATGAAGCAAATCAGAGAGGACTGGTAGATCCAGAATCTACAACACAGAATTTCGATACGCTGCAGACCAAATATAAGGAGGGCGGTGTTCTTTATTCCCTCTGGCCGTGGCTTGGAGCAGGACAGTATAATACCTCTGAAAATACAGCAGAAGGCAAGGGCTTTGCATCAGCGATCATTGATGATATGAAGTGCCTTTCCTATGGCTCCATGCCTCTTGGAAAGATGGAAGTTGGTATGATGGTCGGAAGCCAGGCCAAGGATCCCCAGAGACTGGTTGACTTTATTGACTGGCTTTATTCTCCCGAAGGAATTGAGGCAGCATGTCCCCAGACAGGTGGTGGATGCGGACCGGAAGGACTGACATGGGAAATGAAGGATGGAGAACCTGTCCTGACAGAATTTGGTGTAAAGGCATTCGTAGATATTGATGCAGATCTTCAGGTTCCCGAAGAGTGGGGCGGCGGAAGCTGGAAAGATGGTGTTTCTGCACTGAATGTAAAGACCGTTGGTGTGGTAGACTGTGATGAGACAACAGGAATGTGCTATAACTATCAGAGATGGGCAGATTATCAGCAGAGAGTGGCAACAAAGCTTCAGGAAGACTGGTCTGCACAGAATGACGGTGCACTTTCTGCAATCGAATATATGAAAGCACATGATGAACTGTTAGTACTTCCCGGAACCAATTATGCAACACCTGAGTACAGCACAGACATCAGTACGATCAAGGAGCAGTGCAAGCAGGTGATCGTGGCACAGTCCTGGAAAATGGTATTCGCAGCAGATGATGATGAATTTGAACAGCTTCTGACAGAGATGCAGGATCTGGTGAACGGACTTGGTTATGATCAGGTGCTGACAGTAGATCTTCAGAATGCTTCTGATAAGGCAGCAGCCATTAAAGAAGTGATCGCAACAGCAAAATAAAAAATAACAGCAAATGTGTAAAAGGTCAGGCAGTCATCCTCAGGATGGCTGCCTTTTTGACTGGCGGTATTCTGCAGGGCTCATATCTTTGTACTTCCGGAATTTCTGATGGAAGTAATCTACATTTTTATAGCCTGTGCGGGTAGCGATTTCATACACCTTCATGTCGGTATTTTCCAGCAGCTCCATAGCTTTTTTCAGTCGGACCTGGTCAAGATAGGCATTAAAGCCCATCCCGGCTTTCTGGGAGAAAAGCTTGCCGAGATAAGAACTGTTATAGCCAAACAGCGGGGCAAGCACCTCAAGCTTCAGCGACTCGGCATAGTTCCGTTCGATATAATCGAGAATATCATCAAACACATGGTCAGAACCGTCATGACCGATCCCACGGATGATCATGTCAAACTGCTCCGAGAAATACTGAAGGATCTCATAGAGATAATGTTTGTTTTCAATCAGCTCCAGGATAGCAGCATTGTGGGCAAAGGGCAGCTCCAGATCACCATAGGTATGCATGATGTCCTGTTTGACCTGAAGAAAGATGTCTGCCAGAAAATATTTGATGGCAGTGATATCATCACTGCTGTAATAAAGCTCCTTCTGCAGCCGGTCCAGTACTTCACAAATACGGCGCTTATTGCAGGTTTTGATATAACTGACCAGCTCATCCGAAAAGCTTCTGGAAAGTGACGGCGAAGCAGAAGGGTGCAGAAGAAGCGGTGCAGGCAGCGCTTCGTAGGATAACACATGCTGATCTTCACTGCAGAAGAAACGGCGCTGCATCAGGCTGTGACAGACCTGATAGGAGCGGCTGATATCCTGCAGGGAAAAAACAGCAGGGCCATAGGTCAGAAAGATAGAATACAGAGGGGATCCCTTCTGGGTGCCGCTTTCATAGTGCTTCAGACAGTCCTGAAAGCGGGAAAGGGCAAAATTTCCCTTCAGAAGGATCACATTCTGATTCTCTATGGTCAGACTTTCAAAAGAATGATTGTCCTGATTGGTGATCATCAGGATGTCGGAAAAGTCATAGGCATGGAAATAGGGAGTATAGCCTTCATAGATGATCACCTGATAGATTGGGGAAGCAAGTCCCATTTCCGGATAATTGATAGCTGGATTGAAATCCCTTCCGGTCAGCAGATCCAGGAGAACCGTGGTCCTGGCTTTTTGCAGATACTGGCTTCTGGAGGTTTCCTGTTTATTTTTTTCGGCAATTTTTTCACGGACAGAGAGAACTGCCTTTTCCAGTTCTTCTTCATCAACAGGCTTTGTAATATAAAAGGAAGCGCCAAAGTGAAGGGCGGTCTGTGCATATTTGAAATCAGAGTAGCCGGAAAGTATGATGAAATCTCCTTCATAGCCGGCGGCTCTGGCTTTTTCCATCAGTTCTGTTCCTGGCATGCCCGGCATACGGATGTCCAGGAGTACAAGGGAGGGGTGATAACGTTCGATCTGTAAAAGAGCCTCTTTTCCATTACTGGCTTCTCCACAGATACAGCAGCCAAGAGAGGACCAGTCAAGAAGAACCCTGAGTCCTTCCCTTACGATCTTTTCGTCATCTACAAGAAGTACACTGATCATTTCATTTTCCATTGCTTTCTGAGTTCCTTTCATGGGAAATTTCTTCTGCCAGGTTTTTCTGGAAATCCCCTGGCAGATGCAGGGTAACGGTAGTGCCCTTATGAAGAACAGTCTGCAGAGAAAGGCCATAGCTTTCTCCATAAAACAGATGGATCCGCTGGTTGATATTGTAAAGACCGATACTCCTTGTGTCATCCGGATCATGTTCTGCGATCTGTCTGCGAAGAAGGTCTGCGGCTTCTTCTGTCATGCCATCTCCATTGTCGGTGATGGAAATTACAAGATCTTCTGATTCTTTTTTTACCGCAAGGGTGAGATGGCCCTCCTGATCCACATTTTCCAGACCATGGATAATGGCATTTTCCACAATGGGCTGCAGCAGAAGAGGGAGAATTTTGTATTCGTCCGTATCAAGGTCTTCCGGGATCTGAAAGCTGACATTGACCCTGTCACCAAAGCGCAGCTTCTGAATAGCCAGATAAGTCTTGATGTAATCTAACTCTTTTGTCAGCGTGGTAAAGCTTGTTCCCGTATTTTCCAGTACATAATGCATGGATTTGCCAAGCAGCTTGATGGAGGTTGCCACATCACGGTTTCCCTGTGCGAGGGCCTGCATGCGGATCGTCTCCAGTGTATTGTAGAGAAAATGGGGATTGATCTGGCTGGCCAGCATTTTGAATTCCATCTGCTGCTGTCTGTTGATCATCTGCTGTCTGTTGATCTGGGCTTCATAATATCTGGCTTCCTTTTCATGGATCATTTCTACGGTAGCCTTCAGATCCTCAAAGATATCCTGCAGTTCATCATCACCACGAACCGGATCGATGATATTGTAATCCCCCATTCTGGCCTTATGCATGGCTGTTTTCAGGGTGGCGATCCGGCTGCTTAAGAAAGAAGAATAATACAGGATCAGGGCAGAAGGGATCAGTATGGCAAGAGCCATGATCAGCAGATAGATCAGGGTCAGATGATCCATACTGGAAAAGGCAGAATCATCACTGGTGCAGATATAAAAATAATTATCTGTCTTATAAGGGGTAAAGGTGGCAATGTGGGACAGTGGGGCATTTCTGCCGCTTAAAAGCTTCCCGGTATAAGTACAGAAGCCACCGGAAAAGCCATCCGGGAAAGTCATGGACTGACCGATCAGTTTCCTGTCAGAAGCATAAAAGACTGGAAGGGCATCTACGGAGATCATGACCTGGTTATCAGACTGTTCGATACGGTTTTTCAGATAGTTATTGTCAAGACACACGACAAGATAGGCGGAATACCGGTCTGAGACAACTCCGAGCCGCCTCACAAGGGCAAGCTCCTGATAGGTATTACCTACTGTGTCGGAGGCAGCAAGACATGTCCAGGTACTCCAGGTATCTTCGGCTTTCTGGTACCATTCCATAGAAGAAAGATCCGGCACATAGATGATATGGTTCATGGTGGGGATCTGTGGATTATCTGTATAGATCCGGAGGGAGGAAACTGCTGCCGTATTATGATGGAAGGTTTCCAGGCGTTCATCCAGGTCAGAAAGCTCCCGCAGGGCTTCCCTGTTTTTGTAGCCGGAGCCAAAGAGCAGCATACAGCTCTGGGTATCGGTAAAGCTTTCCGTAGAAGTATACTGGGTTGTGGTGATATCAAAAAGTACAGAGTTGATACGCAGACCGTCAGCCTTGACAAGGTCGCGGTAATGCTCATCCATCTGTTTTCTGGCACGGATAATGGAGAAAATCCCAAGAACAAGCACAGGAAGGATCCCCACGAAAAGGAATGTGAGGAGAAGCTGCTGCCTGATTCTGGACGGGTTTGTGTTTGCTTTGAATTTCATCTGTTTTTCACTGTTTTCCTATAAAATAATCTATAATTATTATAGTAAAACAACTGGAAAATTTCTAGTAGGAAAGGCCCTGTTTTTATCGTATACTGAGGAAAACAAAGCAGGAGGACGGAAATATGGAAAACCGCTGGCAGAGGGAAATAGAACTGTTACTGAAGGAACTGACACTGGATGAGAAAATAGCAATGATCCATGGAAATGGACTTTTCTGCACAGGAGGGGTGGAAAGACTGTCAATTCCCCCTTTATACCTGTCGGATGGACCGATGGGAGTCAGGGGAGAGTTTCTGAATGATAAGTGGATCCCGGCAGAGAACCGGGCAGATGAAGTGACTTACTGCCTTTCGAACAGTGCGGTCGCAGCAACCTGGAACAGGAAACTTGCCAGGGAAGCAGGACAGGTGCTTGGAGAAGAAGCAAGAGGCAGGGGGAAGGATGTGATCCTGGCACCCGGAGTAAATCATAAGAGAACACCACTTTGTGGAAGAAATTTTGAATACTTCAGCGAGGATCCTTATCTGACAGCGCAGCTTGCCGTACCTGTGATCAGAGGAATCCAGGAAAGTGATGTGGCGGCATGTGTAAAGCATTTTGCCATGAACAATCAGGAAACAGAACGGCTTTATGTGAATGTGGAAGCAGAGGAAAGGACAATCCGGGAGCTTTATCTGCCAGCCTTTGAAGCCGCTGTAAAAGAGGGAGAAAGCCTGTCTGTCATGGGAGCCTATAACCTGATCCGCGGCCATCACTGCTGCCAGCATCCGGAGCTTTTACAGAAGATTTTACGGGAGGAGCTTTCTTATGACGGACTGATCGTGTCTGACTGGGGAGGTGTCCATGATACAAAGGAGGCAGCGGAAAGTGCACTTGATGTGGAAATGTCAGTAACGGATGATTTTGATGATTACTGCATGGCACAGCCGCTGAAAAAAGCAGTACTTTCCGGAGAAGTGAAGGAAGCCTGTGTGGATGAAAAGGTGCGCCATATCCTGTTGCTCATGTGCCGGCTGAGAATGATCGATATTGTTGCTTCAAAAGGGAAGGATGGCACAGAAACGGTGAGTGTGAGACCTGGCAAGGGGCGTAAGACCGGCTCTTACAATACACCTGAGCACAGGGAAAAGGTTCTCCGGGCAGCAGAAGAGTCCATCGTTCTTCTGAAAAATGAAGAGGGGAAACTTCCGCTAAAGGAAGAAAAACGGAAGAAGGTGCTGGTGATCGGGGACAATGCGGTGCGCAGGCAGGCACTTGGCGGCGGCAGTGCAGAGATCAAAGCCCTCTATGAGATCACACCTCTGATGGGACTTAAGATGGAACTTGGTGGAAACTGTCAGATAGACTATGTGGCAGGCTATTATGTGCCGGAAAAGGAAGAGACAGATCACAACTGGCAGGAGGACAGTCTGAAGGGGGAAGAAGGGGCACGTTCTGAAGAAGATGCGGCTTCTGGAAAAAAGGCTGCTTTACAGGAAAAACAGCGCCTGCTTAGGGAGGAGGCAGTTTCACTTGCAGATAGTTATGATGAAGTTATTTTCGTAGGAGGGCTGAATCACGGGCAGGATGTAGAAGGGCAGGACAGGGAAAGCCTTATGCTTCCTTATGCTCAGGAGGAGCTGCTCATGGCGCTTCTTGATCGAAGAGAGGATATGGTCATTGTTCTGCTTGCCGGAAGTCCTGTAGATGTCAGCAGCTTTGCAGGCAGGGCAAAAGCGCTTGTCCTGATGAGTTACTCCGGTATGGAAGGGGGAAGAGCACTTGCCAGAGTACTTCTTGGAAAGGTAAATCCTTCCGGAAAGCTGGCAGAAACCTGGGTGGAAAAGCTGTCTGATTATGGGTTTTCGAAGGAAATGTTCCCGGGAAGAGAGCTGACAGAGGAAGAGAAAAAGAGAATGAATGCCCATCTGACAGAAAACTACAGAGAAGGCATATTCAGTGGTTACCGCTATTTTGACAGGAAAAAGAAACCGGTAGCATTCTGCTTTGGACACGGTCTTTCCTATACTGATTTTATCTATGAAAAGATGACCGTGGAAAGGAAGGAAAAGCAGGAAGGGAAGGGCTTTGTGCTCACCGTGAAGGTGACAGTCAGAAATACCGGCAGGGTGGCAGGAAAAGAAACTGTGCAGCTTTATCTTGGGGAAGAAACGGTAAGCCCTGAGAATCCGGTAAAGGAACTGAAAGGCTTTGAGAAGCTTTCCCTGCAGCCGGGAGAAAACGGGGAAGCTGTGATGTACCTGACCGAAAAGGATTTTGCCCATTATCAGGAGAAAGGAAGAGGCTGGTATATCAGGAGTGGAAGGTATCTGTTGTCGGCTGCCGCATCCCTTCAGGACATCCGCCTGCAGACGGGTATTGACATTCCGGAAGAAATGGGGAATTATTTTATCTGAGGGAAAAGAAAAGAGGTATCTTACAATGGAAGAAATACAGATCAGAAAATACGGGGAAAAGGACATTCCTGCCATGGTGAAAATCTGGAATGAAGTGGTAGAGGATGGCATTGCATTTCCCCAGCTGGAGCTGCTGACAGAAGAAAGCGGCAGGGAATTTTTTGCACAGCAGACTTACTGTGGCGTAGCGGAGGATGAGACAGGAGAAGTGCTTGGTCTTTATATCCTGCATCCCAATAATGTAGGAAGATGTGGTCATATCTGCAATGCCAGCTATGCGGTAAGTGGAGAGAAGAGAGGACTGCATATCGGGGAGAAGCTGGTCAGGGACTGCATCAGACAGGCTCATGAAGAAGGCTTCCGCATTCTGCAGTTTAATGCCGTTGTAGCATCCAATATCCATGCAAGACATTTATATGAAAGAATTGGATTCCAGCAGCTTGGAACCATTCCCGGCGGCTTTCTGCTAAAGGATGGTACATATGAGGATATCTGTCCTTATTATATAGAGGTCAGAAGAAAAAAGGGTAGCGGTGGAGATGCTTTTTCGCTATAATGAGACAGAGAGATAAAGAGATGAAGCTGAAAAGACAGCAGAATGGAGGCATTATGGAAATCGTATGTTTGGATCTTGAGGGTGTACTGGTACCGGAAATCTGGATCGCTTTTGCAGAGGAGACAGGGATCCCGGAGTTAAAGAGAACAACCAGAGATGAGCCTGATTATGATAAGCTGATGAAATACAGGATCGGCATTTTAAAGGAACACGGACTTGGACTGAAGGAGATTCAGGAGACTATTGAGAAGATCGATCCCCTGCCGGGAGCAAAAGAATTTCTTGATCAGCTCCGCAGCCTGACACAGGTGATCATTGTCAGCGATACGTTTTCCCAGTTTGCCGGACCGCTGATGAAGAAGCTCGGCTATCCGACGATCTTCTGTAATTCCCTGGTAGTGGCACCAAATGGAGAGATCACAGACTTTAAGATGCGCTGTGAAAAGTCCAAATATACGACAGTAAAGGCTCTGCAGTCTATCGGCTATGATACGATCGCCAGTGGTGACAGCCACAATGACCTTGGTATGATCGAGGCCAGCAAGGCAGGCTTCCTGTTCCGCACCACAGATGCGATCAAACAGGAATATCCGCAGTATCCTGCCTTTGAAACCTATGATGAGCTGCTTGCAGCGATTAAAGAAGTGATTGTGTGAGGCTGAGCAGCGGAAGGGTAGATGATGTTGCATGGAGCGACTCGCCGCAGGCGGAGAATCCTGCAATGGACTCAGAGGGCCTTTCTGACTTCAATCGCTTTCATGGGACACATTTCCTGACAGCAGAAGCAGGAAATACAGCCTTTCTTTTGAAAATGAGCTTTATGATCTTTGATTTTTATGATATGCGCCGGGCAGCTCTCGGCGCATTTTCCACAGCCGACGCACTTTTCCGGGACCAGCTTCGGATAGGACTTGAAAATGGATCCAAGGAGTGCGGTAAAGGGCTTTCGCAGGAAAGAGGGCAGTGACGTGGAGAAGTCAAGACGTCTGGTATCGGGAACCTGGAAGGGCGTCAGATCTTCCGGAATGGGATCTCCGGTCAAAGTGATCTCACCCGGCTTTGCCAGGCACACTTCCACAGCCTGACGGATCATGACGATCTCCATGGGATCCAGCTTCATCAGTCCCGCAGCGAAATAATCCTGCGTATAGAAATCTCTGGCAGCGAGCAGGAGATGCAGGGGATGGGAGGTGCCGCCGGTAGGACCGTTTCCCTCCATGGCATCTATGGCATCAATGATGGTGACAGCCGGGTTTACGGTCTGTGCCAGCTCAAGGAGCATCCGGGAGAAGTCTTCAATATCCGGAAACCGGTAGTGCATCTGCGGCTTTTCAAGGCCGGGGATGGTGCCGAAGAGATTTTTGATCCCGCCGGAATAACCGGTCATGGCATGGGTCTTCAGCTTGGCGATGTTGATCACATAATCGGCATCCAGAATGGGTGTGATGATATGAAAGCTGTGGTTGACGAAGCCTTCCCGGCAGGGAATTGTCCTTGCAGTAAAGTCCATATTGAGATGCAGGACATCCTCAAGGGATGCAACACCGCAGGTCTTGTAGAGGGATTTCATATATTCGGCATTGTAGAGTCCGCCGGAGCTTTCCGCAAGCGTGATATCGGTAATGCCATGGGAGCGCAGATATCTGGCCACGCAGCGGATCACAACCGGATGGGTCGTGACAGGATAAACAGGGCTTTTGGCCATGACAAGATTGGGCTTGATGGCAACCTTCATACCGGGACGAAGATCATCCGGAACAGAGAGGGCATCGAGAGCCTTACAGATGGCAGGGTAAACAAGCTCTTCTTTATAATCATTAACGGAATATAATGTTTGCAGCATGGGGTTCCTTTCTTTTATGCTCATAAGGGGGCGGGTGACAGGGTTTTGCAACCATCAATAAGCAAGCTTACATGGTTGTAAAACCTTGTCACCCTGGTATCATAAGTGTAACACAGCAGCAGACAACAGAAAAGGAAAAGAGGGACAGACAGCATGAATATAGAAACAGTAGCAATCATGGGAGCCGGTGCCGTAGGCAGTTATTTTATTACGGGACTGATCCCAAAGCTTGGAGACCACCTTATGGTGATCGCAGAAGGGGAGAGAAAAGAACGGCTGACAAAGGAAGGGATCATTGTCAACCATGAAGGCTGGAAGCTGAATGTAAAGACTCCGGAGGAAGCCGGTGGAGCAGACCTTCTTCTGATCGCTACCAAATACGGCGCACTGAAGGAGAGCTTTCCTGCGATCGAAAAGATCGTGGATGACCATACGGTTGTCATGAGCCTTTTAAATGGCGTAGACAGTGAAGAGATCATCGGAGAGCGGATCGGAAAGCAGCACATGGTATATTCCATGATGAAGATCGCTTCTGAGAGGGACGGTAACAGCATTGTGTATGATCCTTCTGTAACACAGGGTGTTTTCTTCGGGGAAGCAGACCGGAAGAGAAGCGAGAGGGTAGAAGCCATAGCAGCACTTTTTGAAGGAACCGACATCCGGTACACGATCTGCAGTGATATCATCCGGGATATCTGGTTTAAATACGCATTAAATGTAAGCAAAAATCTTCCACAGGCAGTATTAAACTGCAGCTTTGGCGGCTACAGCGCCAGTGAACATGTGGCATTTATCAGCCAGAAGCTCCGGGATGAGGTTGTGGCTGTAGCAGCAGCAAAGGGTATTGATATCAGCGATGAAGACAATACCCTTGGAAAGAACAGTGCCATATCAAAGTCAGCAAGATTTTCCACACTGCAGGATCTGGATGCAAAGCGGCATACAGAGATCGACATGTTTTCCGGTGCCATGATCCGTATGGGACAGGAGCTTGGGATCCCGACACCTTATAATGAATATACTTACCATGCCATCAAGGCACTGGAGGAGAAGAATGACGGCCTGTTTTCCTAAGGCCGTTTTCTTATGTCATAGGAAAGCCCTCCAGACAGGATTCTTTTTTACTCATTACCTATTGACATAGTAGGCGAATAGGAATAATATCTCCATAGATGAAAAAAGGAGGAACACCGCACAATGGTAATTTCTTCAAAAGGAAGATATGCACTGCGGATCATGGTCTATCTGGCAGGAAAACCGGAAGGAGAATATGTACCGCTGAAGGAAATATCCGAGAAGGAAAATATTTCACAGAAATATCTGGAAAGTATTGCAACGGTGCTGTCCAAGGGACACCTGATCGAGGCAGCCAGCGGGCATAAGGGAGGCTATCATCTTTCCAGGAAGCCGGAAGAGTACAGCATAGGAGAGGTGCTCCGGATGACAGAAGGAAGTTTGGCACCGGTGGCCTGTCTGAAGGAGGATGCAGGACACTGTGATCAGGCAGATCTGTGTTATACACTGCCGATCTGGCAGGGACTTGCCGATGTCATCAACAACTATCTGGATTCCATTTCCTTAAAGGATGTGGCGGACAGTGCACAGAATATGGAAAACGGTCAGGGCATGCCTGACAAGAAGGAGGAGTAATTATGGAAGAAAAGCATTTGCTTACGGTGAAGGATCTGCATGTAAATGTGGAAGATAAAGAGATCCTGCATGGTGTGGATCTCACGATCAATAAGGGAGAAACTCATGTACTGATGGGACCGAACGGAACCGGTAAGTCCACGCTTGGCTATGCCCTGATGGGAAATCCAAGGTATCAGATCACAGAAGGAGAGATCTGGTTTGAAGGAAAGAATATTACAGAAGAAGCAGTCAATGAGAGAGCGAAGGATGGTATCTTCCTTTCCTTCCAGAATCCCCTGGAGGTTCCAGGCGTGACCTTAAGTGCCTTTATCAGAAGTGCCCTGGAGCAGAAGACCGGAAAGAGGATCCGTCTCTGGGATTTCAAGAAGGAACTGGCAAGGACCATGGAGATCCTGCAGATGGATCCTTCCTATGCAGAACGTGACCTGAATGTGGGATTTTCGGGTGGAGAGAAGAAAAAGGCAGAGATCCTGCAGCTTCTGATGCTGAAGCCTTCTCTTGCTATTCTGGATGAGACAGATTCCGGCCTTGATGTGGATGCAGTCCGCACCGTTTCAAGAGGAATTGAGGAATACCAGAAGAACTGTGACGGTGGTCTTCTGATCATTACCCACAGTACAAGGATCCTGGAGTATCTTTCCGTAGATGATACCCATGTGATGGTAGAAGGAAAGATCGTGAAGACAGGAGATGCATCCCTGGTAGATGAGATCAATGAAAAGGGATTCAAAGAGGTAACATTATGAAAGAAAAAAGTCATGTAGAGGATATAGACAGAAGCA
>CACXDC010000141.1 GCA_902766365.1 uncultured Lachnospiraceae bacterium
ACAACCAGTACCACTGCCAGTACAATATACTCCGGTACTGCTTTCTGAAATCTCGCATCTGAATGAAATACCAGATTCTTCTGCACAAAGAAATTCACCGTCTGAGCTGCAGCCGTTGCCACAAGGAAGCTCAAAAAACCGCAGAGCATCAGGCTTTCCCTTGTTGTATAATCAAAGATCCAGACCTGAAAAGGTATTTCTTTCAGTCCCCGGAACACAAACCCTGTACAGATCCACATCACTACAAAATTCGTAACCGTTGCGCAATTTGACAGGATATTAAAGATGATGAATTCATAAAGATCCGGATGTTTTTCTTTCCATTTTTTCAGTTCCTTCATGTCTCACCTTCTTTCTTCTGATTATGCTCACCGGCCTGTCTCCCCAGTGTCTCTTCATATTCTCTGTTGGCACGGCGGTTTTTAAAAAATCCTGTTATCACTTTTAAAAGTCCCCGGAAGGTTCTTCCGTTTACTGCCAGTAAAAGTCCGTCCACCATTTCCATATCCACCAGTCCTTCTGTCATTTTGGCAATGGCCCGGAAAGGCATATTATATTGAAACAGAGTATTCAGATCCGGCAGCTTTCCTTTCTTCTCTGCTTTCTCAATTTTCTTCTTAAGACATCCTGCGATCAGCCTTGCCAGAGGATTTCTGGCATAACGCATATCTGACAGGGGATCGTTCCGTTCAAGGATCTTCCGCTTTTTCCGGCTGTCTGTCTGCTCTTCTGTACCAGACAGCTTCTCCGGCTCACCAGTTTTCGCTTCTCCTTGCATCCGCACTTTCTTCACCTGTATTCCCGGCAGGGAAATCTCTCCGGTCAGCCGGATATCCTGGATGCTGCTTCCTGCAAGGATCTGGTAGATCCCTTCTTCCTGCTCCCAGCTTCCGCTTCTTTCATTGAAAAAGCGGAAGGTTTTGTCATCGAAGGGGATCCTGACTTCCTTTTCTTCCCCGGCTTTCAGAAAGAGCTTTGCAAATCCTTTCAGCTCCTTTTCCGGCCTGCTGATCTTACTTTCCGGAAGTGCCACATACATCTGCACGATTTCGCTTCCGGCTGCAGCGCCTGTATTTTTTATTTTCAGACTGATTCCTTTTTCTGTCACCTCCAGATCCCTGTAGGCAAAAGTAGTATAGGAAAGTCCGAATCCAAAGGGGAAGGATACCGGGATCTGATTTTTTTCAAAATAACGGTAGCCTGTGAAGATCCCTTCCCGGTATTCCAGTATTCTTTCCTTCGCCGGATAACAGGGAAATGAAGGGGTATCCTCGTAGCTCCAGATCCAGGACTCTGTCAGTTTTCCGCTGGGGTTACCTGCACCGGTCAATATTTTCATCACAGCTCCGGCTCCTGCTTCTCCGGATAAACCGGTAAGCAGGATTGCTCTGCAGTCCTTTTTCCACCAGGTGCCTACTACGCTTCCTGTGCTGAGCACTGCCACCACTGCCGGATTGACTCTGGCGATCCTGTGAAGAAGGGATAACTGATTCTGAGGGATATTGATGCTTTTCCTGTCAGTTCCTTCTGTTTCCTCCTGTTCGCCAAGGCCAAGGAAAAACAGTACAACCTCTGCTTCTCCGGCAAGCTTCAGGGCACTGGCCTCTCTTTTTTTATCTGCTTTTCCATTCCGCTGGTATCCACGTTCTGCTCCTGTAAGAACCAACTCTGTCTTCCGAATCTCTTCTGCTGCATTTTCCACCTGTATCGCATTGACACAGGATGAACCTGCTCCCTGATATCTCGGTGCAAAAGCAAAATCCCCGATCAGCGCTACTCTGGTTCCTGCTTTCAGTGGCAGGATATTTTCTTCATTTTTCAGAAGGACCATGCTTTCTTCTGCTGCCCGTCCTGCCAGTCTGTGATGCTCCCGGTAAAGACTTTCCTTCTGCCCTTCCAGCTTATTTTTCTCTTCTGCGGAACGCTCCGGCCAGCTAAGGGCTGCTGTCAGCAGACCATCCACGCTTTCATCAATTTCCTGTTCTGTGATCTTTCCTTCTTCCAGTGCCCCGATCAGCTCTCTTGCACTGTCAAATCCGCAGCCCGGCATCTGCAGGTTGGATCCATTCCGGATGCCTTCCGTAAAATCATTGCCACCGCCCCAGTCCGTGACCACAAACCCTTCAAAGCCCCATTCTTTCCGTAGGATCTGCTTCAACAGAAAAGGATTTTCATTGGCATAGATGCCGTTTACTTCATTGTAAGCTGACATGACAGCCCCCGGTTTTCCTTCCTGTACCGCAATTTCAAATCCTGTCAGATACATTTCCCGGAGAGTTCTTTCATCCAGCACGGCATTCAACGCCATTCGTCTTTCTTCCTGACTGTTCACCGCAAAATGCTTGGCACAGGCGCTGACTCCTGCCTTCTGGATCCCACGGATCATGGCTGCTGCCATTTTCCCGGAAAGGTACGGATCTTCTGCAAAATACTCAAAATTCCTGCCGCAGAGCGGATTCCGTTTCAGATTCAGCCCCGGTGCCAGCAGTACACTGACATCCGATAATGCTGCCTCCTGTCCAAGCGCCTCTCCCACTTCCTCTTCCAGCCTTTCATCCCAGCTGTTTGCCATGGCTGCTGAGGAAGGGAAACAGGTTGCCGGCAGGGAAGGATTCAGTCCAAGATGATCTCCCTCGCCGCATTGTCTCCTTACACCGCCTGGTCCGTCTGCAAAGGTAATACTTTCAATTCCAAGATGAGCATAGCCCCTTGAGGCCCACTCGTTTCTGCCTGTCAAAAATGCGGCTTTTTCTTCCAGTGTCATTTTTTCTATCAGTTCCTGATGCCGCATTCTTTCCTCCACCTCCTTTTCCTCTGTAGTAAGACGTCTTTTTCTGATTTTCATTATAAACAAAAAGCCAGAGGGAATTTCCCTCTGGCACAAATGGTCAGAAATCTGTCATGAACTGCATCTGTTTCCTTCTTTTGGTATCAGGATCCGCATGGAAAAGAAGTGATCCTTTACCCCAAACTGTATGGTTCCTCCATACTTTTTCACAGTATAGCTGATACTTTTGATTCCAAATCCATGATTGGCGGCATCCTGCTTTGTTGTTACCGGAAAGCCATTCTTTATCTTTACCTCCCCGTCACAGTAATTGCGGACCTCTGCATAGATAAACTGTTTCCGCAGGGACACTTCCATGTGAATGATCCTTTTTTCCGGATCCGGAACCAGGATCACATGCTCAATGGCATTGTCCAGCGCGTTACCGAAAATCGTACAGATATCCGTTACATGCATGAACTTCAGAAGCTCTCCGTCTGCCACACAGGTAAAAGCAATCTGATGACTGTGGATCAGTGGCATCTTTCCATCTAACACCCCGTCCAGTACCTGATTACCGGTCTGCCGCTCCGGCTGGTATGCTGAAAGCTCTCCTTCCATCTGGTCGATCCACTGTGACCGTTTCTCCGGATCCTGTTCTGCCCGAAGTCCTGCGATCTGATGCTTCAAATCGTGGTATTTCATGTTGATCAGGTCGGTGACCTCCTGATAATTCCGGTAGCTGTCATACTGGGCGGTCAGCATACTCTGTATCTTTGACAGCTCCTTTTCCGCACCCACCTCATAACGGAGACTCTGGTAGGCATATAGGATCGCCAGTCCTCCAAAATCCACCAGTGTACGTATGGTAAAGATATCAGAAGCAATGGTTCCGCTGAAAGGAGTATTGCGGTACACAAAGCTCAAATTACTGAGCATAAAGGCACTGAGCACGATCAACAGAGTACTGCACAGTTCCCGGACACTGATCTCCAGTTCTACCTCATCCCGTTTCATCCGGGATTCTATAATAAAGAGCACCAGTGCCACTATGCCATATACAACGATCAGAGTCAGCACACTGAAAACTCCTCTCTCTTCCCTGCCGCCATGCACAAAGTATTCCAGCTGCCATTCCAGGGAAGCCATAAATTCCGCTGCCAGAAACGCTTTCATACAGCAGTAGGCCACCATTTTCCATGTAGTGTCCATAACCAGCCGGAGGAAAAGCAGCATAATTCCAATAGCGATCACCATGCAGGGGATCCAGAGAAGTGTCGGCACTTCTCCCGTAAGCATCAGCCATCCTGTCTGCAGCAGAAGTGCTGCCACTGCAATTCCGGCAAATACAACCGGTTTCACTTTTCTTCTGTAGAAAAAGCAGAACAGCACACAGCACAGCCATTCTGCGATTGCGGTGTAATATCGTGGAATATCCTGATATGCACCTGTCAGTATTTCTTCCATTATTAATGCTCTCCCATATATTCTGCCAGTGCCGTCATGAAATCGTTCTTTCTTGCCCTGCTGATCAGAAGCGCTTCTCCCTGTATCATACAGCAGCCATCCCTGACTCCGTCCACATATTCCAGATTCACAAGATACCCTTTATTGCTGCGGAAAAATCCAAGCGGCACAAACTTTTCCTCTGCATCCTGCATCTTGGCCCTTTCCTTAATATCTCCGTTTTCCGTATGATAGATCAGATTGTGGCCTTCGCTTTCTATATAATAAATAGAACCGGCATCCAGACGTACGACACCATCCTGTGTATTTACCTTCACCGGTCTGCCGGCCTTCTGCGGGATCCTGCTGATCGCCCGCTCCAGCTTTCTTGCAAAGGAAAAGTAGGTCACCGGCTTCAGCACGTAGTCCATGGCATCCACCTCATAGCCACGGATCGCATAGTTTGTCATATTGGTGATAAACATAATCACAACCTTGGTATCAAACTTCCGGATCTCTTCCGCCGCTGTCATGCCGTCCATGAACTGCATCTGAATATCCATCAGGATGATATCATACTCTCCTGTGTACTTTTCCACGATCTCGTCCCCATCTGTAAAACGGATCACCTTAAACCGTCTGCCGGATTCCTGCTGATATTTCTCAATATATTCAGTAAGCTGTTTTGCATAAGCTTCCTCATCTTCCACTATGGCAATGGTGATCATGCCCCGAAATCCTCCCTCTCTTTGTTTCCAATTTCCAGATAAATATACCACTTTTGTCCGGCCGACAGCAAGCCTGCACCAAGGTTATCTTTCTTGACAGCCCCGGAAACATATGTTATAGTAAGCCGCATAAAACCCTGCGGGGTGTGGATTTTTCAAGAGTGATCTTCTTTTCGCCACACAGTAGCCTATACTGTATGGCTTTTTTTGTGGAAAAAATCAGAAACAACAGGAGTGAAAGAAAATGGATCAGAATTTTATGAAAGAAAAGAAAATACTGCCGCTTGTCATCTCCATGGCACTGCCCATGGTGCTTTCCATGGCGGTCAATTCGCTATACAACATCGTGGACAGTTACTTCGTTGCCAAAATCAATGAGAATGCCATGACAGCCCTTTCTCTGGTATATCCCGTCCAGAACCTGATGACAGCCATCGCTGTCGGCTTTGGTATCGGTATGAATGCCCGGATTGCTTTCTGTCTTGGCGCACGGGATCAGAAGCAGGCCGATCAGGCTGCTGCAACCGGTATGGTACTCAGTGTCATCCATGGCCTTGTATTAATGGTCATCTGCCTTCTTGGCATGCCAAAGTTCCTGTCCCTGTTTACTGACAATGAAGAGATCCTTTCCATGGGACTGACCTATGCAAGCCGTGCCTTCCTGTTCTCCGTCATTATCATGCTTGGCATTTCCCTGGAAAAGGTATTTCAGGCAGTTGGACGGATGAAGGTATCCATGATCAGTATGATGTGCGGCTTTATCGCCAATATCGTACTGGATCCGCTGATGATCTTCGGAATCGGCCCCTTCCCGGAAATGGGGATGGCCGGTGCAGCCTATGCCACCGGAATCGGCCAGTGTATCACGCTTTTTGTCTATGTCGTGTTCTGCATTTTCCGGCCACTGCCAGTTTCCTTTGCGAAAAAAAATATTGTATGGAATAAAGAACTGCTGCAAAAGCTGTATGCTGTCGGCATCCCGGCTTCCCTGAACATGGCACTGCCGTCCCTTCTGATCTCTTCCCTGAACGGCATCCTGTCAGCCTTTTCAGAAACTTACGTCCTGGTACTTGGTGCTTACTATAAACTGCAGACCTTTATTTACCTGTCTGCCAACGGTATCATCCAGGGCATCCGTCCACTGATCAGCTTTAATTACGGTGCCGGGGAAAAGAAACGGGTACAGCAGATTTTTGGTACTACCCTTGCCCTGACCGCAGGTGTCATGGCTGTAGGTACCCTGCTTTCCTTCCTGATCCCCGGTCAGATGATCGGTCTGTTCACCGAAAATCAGGAAACCATCCAGATCGGTATCAAAGCTCTGCATGTCATCAGCCTTGGCTTTATCGTGTCAGCCGTATCTGTCACCTGCTGCGGTGCACTGGAAGCACTCGGCCGGGGAATGGCTTCTCTGTTCATTTCCCTGTCAAGGTATACCGTGATCATCATTCCTGCTGCTTTTCTGTTCAGCCGGCTGTACGGAGCAGAAGGTGTATTTACAGCTTTCCCCGTAACCGAGCTGCTGACTGCTGTCTTTGCATGGATTGTTTACAAAAAGAATCAAAAGTACTGATTCAAAAAGGATCCTCCTGATCCTTTTTTCATATGCGTGCCATAAATTTTCTGTGCCGGGCTGTCTTAGTTCTCCTCCCTGTACTCCTTCGTAAAGAGGAATGGCAGATATACGATGCCATTTACAATGAGAACCATCAGCACATCCTTCCAGCTATAAATGCGTCCGCCAAAATCCGCACTTCCTGTCAGCACGGCGATCAGGTTATTGTTGATATAATGAAGTACTACTGCCGTCCAGATATTACCGGTTCTGCTGTAGGCAACGCCAAAGAATACAGAATAGCAGGTGCAGGCAATGACCTGGATAATGATACTTTTCAGCCAGGTATCCGGGCTGTAATAAAACAGATTGATCGGCAGATGCCACAGTCCCCAGATCACACCCAGCAGAAGAACGCCACTCTTAAGACCGAACCGCTTCTGCAGAATGGGCTGCAGGAAATAACGCCAGCCGTATTCTTCCCCGAAAAAGATAATATAACTCAGGAAGTAATTGATCACAAGAACCGGAATCATCATATAAAAGGACGGCTCTGCAAAAATTGAGGTAAATTCACCAATCTGTCCTTCGAACAGATAACTGAGCAGCAGCCTTACCACATAAAGCAGCAGAAACAACAGCATGATCAGGAAGGAAGCCTTCACCTGATGTCCTTTAAAATTCAGTCCTACTGCTTCCTTCACTTCCCTCTTTTCCAAAAGGAGAAGGACAAGAGCCGCTACACTTCCTACGATAAACACATAATTCTGGATCACATACCAGCCTTCGCCTACTCCCTCAACATTACCAAGTGGAATGATTATGCTGAGTACGGCACAGATCACAGCAAGCGCCAGAACCACAAAGTAGGTCACAAAAAACTTCATCGGCAGCTTCTGCTCTTTCTCCTTTGCTGCAAGCAGTGCCACCATGACACCGGCTGCCGGATACAGCATCTGTGCGGACGGAAAGCTGCTGATATCCCTGCCAAGGAAGTAACCGATCCCCATCAGTATCCCCATCACCAGTGTCAGTCCAAAATTGACACCAAAGAACAGTTTCATCTGTTTATTCTCATTCATCGTCTTCATCCCCCAACATTTCCTTTTCTATTTTCTGCTCCCGCAGCTTTGTCACCTTTCCAACGATCAGAAATGCCACAAAGCAGAGTACAAAGATGATACCGCCATCAAAGGCTCCTGCAATCAGCCCGACCATCACTTTGTCAGAAAGCTTCTCCACATAAGGGTTCTGCGCTGCTGTGCAGACACCAAAGAGGATCCCTCCAAGGACACCGCCTGTCAGACTGTACAGCAGATATGCCTTCACACCCGGTACCTTCCGGTGCTGGAAATTCCAGACGCCCCGCCACATACAGCCAACAACAATACAGATAGACGCTATCATAAAAGTGATCCATTCTCCCTGGATCTGCTCAAAAGGCATCCCTTTGATATTTCTCTGATAAATAATACTGATCAGTAAAAGCCAGTAGGTGATCCAGAAGCTGGTATGCTCTACCCTGTATATTTCCTGCTGCTGTCTTTCATCAGCCCGTTTCGCAAATAATTTCTTCCAAAGTTTCACTTCACTTACTCCTCCTTCTCCTCATCTTCCCAGAAAAGCCCATCCAGCGTCCTGTCAAGTGCCCTGCAGATTGCAATACAGAGCTGCAGGGATGGGTTAAACTTCCCGGCTTCGATCATACCGATCGTCTGTCTGGTCACTCCGACCTTCTCCGCAAGCTGCTCCTGGGACAGATCCTTTTCGATCCTTGCAATCTTCATCCGTTTATTCTTCATATCGTTCTCCTCTTCCGGATGTTGTTATCTGACGGTACATGTCGGGTATGTCAGGCATACACATTTTTCTTTCTGTACCTGTCATAGACATAGTAATATTTCTTTTCCGTTTTGTCAACTATATTTTACATTTTATAAATTGACTATTATAGTCAATCAAAATTGCACACTGAGATGAAAAAACAGGATCACATAAAAAACGCATACAAGATTTCTCACCCTGATTTCCACAATCATTTGCAAAATATCTATGCATATTTGAGATTTTTCGAATATATATTGCTGCCCTTATTTTCATTGACCACCAGCTTATTTTTGTGCATAATTTGATTATCAGACCGTGAGGTGACAACATTATGAAATTTATTTCCTGGAATGTAAATGGCCTTCGTGCCTGCGTACAGAAAGGCTTCCTTGATTATTTCCACTCTGCTGATGCGGATTTCTTCTGCATTCAGGAGTCAAAGCTGCAGGAAGGGCAGATCACGCTTGACCTCCCCGGCTATCATCAGTACTGGAATTATGCAGAGAAAAAAGGCTACTCCGGTACAGCCATCTTTGCAAGACAGGAGCCTCTTTCTGTCTCTTATGGGATCGGCATCGAAGAACATGACAGAGAAGGCCGTGTGATCACCCTGGAATATGACAGCTTCTATCTGGTGACCTGCTATACCCCGAACTCCCAGAATGAGCTGGCAAGACTCCCTTACCGCATGACATGGGAGGATGACTTCCTTGCCTATTTAAAATCTCTTGATTCGAAAAAACCTGTGATTCTCTGCGGTGACCTGAATGTGGCCCATGAAGAGATTGATCTCAAAAATCCCAAAAGCAACCGCCAGAATGCCGGCTTTTCGGATGAAGAACGGGCGAAAATGACAGCCCTTTTGCAGGCTGGTTTCACCGATACCTTCCGCCATTTCTATCCCGATACCGAGGGAATCTACTCCTGGTGGTCCTATCGTTTCAAGGCCCGTGAAAAGAATGCCGGATGGCGGATCGACTATTTTATCACTTCAGAGCGTCTTGATCCGCAGTTAAAAAAGGCAGCCATCCATACCGAGGTTTTCGGTTCGGATCACTGCCCTGTTGAACTTGATATTAATTTATAAACACTGCTGTGCACCGCCCTCCGGCCGAAAAACATCCTGACATTCTCAGGTTTCTGCCGGAGGGCGGTGCACTTCTTATTCTTCTGCCCGGATTGCCCAGCGCATCTTGGTGGATCTGGCTCTTGGATTCCTTGCACATTCCTCGCTGGAAGGCCGGATCACATCTTCTGCAATCTCTGAGTAAAGTCCGGTCTTCTTTCCTTCCTTGAAGGCATGCTTCACCAGCCTGTCTTCCCCGGAATGGAATGTCAGGATAGCGATCCTTCCACCGGGTGCCATACAGGAAGGGAGCTTTGTCAGAAAGGCTTCCAGTACTTCAAACTCACTGTTTACGTCAATGCGGAGTGCCTGGAACACACGGGCACAGGATTTCTTCACTGCTTCCTTCTGCTCCTTTTCAGGCAGAAAGGCAAGCGTTTCTCCGATCAGTTCTGCCAGCTTTGTGGTCGTATCTATCTTCTGCCCTTTGCGGTTTCTTCCGGCAATGGCTCTTGCGATCTCTGCCGCATAGGGTTCGTCAGAATTGTCGATGAGCATGCCTTCAATCTCTTCCCGGCTCATTTTCTGTAAACGTTCTGATGCGGGTTCACCACTCTCTGGGTTCAGGCGAAGATCCAAAGGACCTTCCTGTTTATAGGAAAATCCTCTCTCCGGATTGTCGATCTGCATGGAGGATACGCCAAGATCCGCCAGCAGGAAATCAAAGGGACCGTACTGCTCTGCCACCCTGTCAATATTAGCAAAGTTCTCGGAAATAGGGGTAAAGATCTCTTCCGAAAATCCTGCATCCCGGAGTCTCTTTGTGGTCTTTACGATCTCTATCGGATCTACATCCAGTGCATACAGATGCCCCTTCTCCGGACTGGATGCCGGCAGCTCCTTCTCCACTTCAGAAGCATTACCACTTCCCTGCAGCGCCTCCAGCATCTTCCGGCTGTGGCCGCCATAACCAAGAGTGGCATCCAGTCCTTTCATGCCGGGTCTGATCTGCAGAAAAGTAAGGATCTCCTGCACACAGCTGGAAATGTGCATTCCCGCCGGTGTACTGCCCTTGCTGATCACCTTTTCTATGGTATCCTGATATTTCTCCGGATTGAGTTCCTTGTATTTTTCACTGAATTTCCTGGGATGGGTCCCACTGTAACGCGCTCTTCTCTTATGAGGCTTCTCTTCCCTCTGCTCTTCTGTTCCCAATCCGTCACCTGCTTTCTTTCTGCTTTCTTCGGGGCTGACACTTCTCCTGCCAGATGCCTTCTTACTTCTGATTGATCTTCATAGTCAGGGAGATCCTCTTCTTTGGTACATCCACGGAAAGTACCTGTACCTCCACGATATCTCCAACACTCACTGCTTCCAGCGGATGTTTGATATATTTGTCCGTGATCTGGGAAATGTGCACCAGACCATCCTGATGGACACCGATATCCACAAACACGCCAAAATCAATGACATTACGGACAGTTCCCTTCAGGATCATGCCGGGCTTTAAATCCTTCATGTCAAGGACATCACTGCGAAGGATCGGAAGCGGCATATTCTCTCGTGGATCTCTTGCCGGCTTTTCCAGCTCCTTTAAGATATCTGTCAGGGTGATCTCACCGATGCCAAGCTCTTCTGCCAGTTTCTTCTTATCGGTGATCTTCTTTTCCAGCGTTCCAACGCTGCTTCCCGCTGCATTTCCGGAAGCTGCTGCACTGCTTCCGTTATTTCTGTTCTTTCCGTTATCTCTGTGAGATCTGCTGCCCTGATCATCAGCTTCCAGTGTCATACCACCCATTGCCGCAGCAAGTGCCATTCCCATGGCTGTTCCGGTATTCCGGATCACTACCTTCTGTTTCTTCTGTCTGCTGCCGGCCTCATTTCCGGTGCTTCCATTATTTCCTACTCCTGCGTTTCCTGCCCTGCTGCCTGTACTCTTCTGTGCTGCAGCTTCCTTCTGGAGCTTTCTTACGTCATCCATGGTCAGATGCAGCCTGTCAAGGAGCTGCATGGCTGCTCCGTAGCTTTCGGGATGGACACTGGTCGCATCAAGCGGATTGTCCCCGTCTGTAATCCTCATAAATCCGGCGCACTGCTCATAAGCCTTCGGACCGAGCTTTGCCACCTTTAAAAGCTGCTTTCTGTCTGTAAAGCGGCCGTTCTGTTCCCTGTACTCCACGATATTTTTTGCAATGGTTTTGGAAATACCGGAAATATATTCAAGAAGGGAAGCAGAAGCCGTATTTAAGTCTACACCTACCTTATTGACGCAGTCCTCGACAACACCGCTCAGTGCTTCTCCAAGCTTCTTCTGGTTCATATCATGCTGATACTGTCCGACACCAATGGACTTGGGATCGATCTTGACAAGCTCTGCCAGCGGATCCTGCAGTCTCCTTGCGATAGAAGCTGCGCTTCTCTGTCCCACGTCAAAGTTCGGAAATTCTTCGGTAGCCAGCTTACTTGCTGAATAAACAGATGCGCCCGCTTCATTCACGATCACATACTGAACAGGAGTATCCAGCTCCTTGATCAGCTCCACGATCACCTGCTCCGACTCTCTGGAAGCGGTTCCGTTTCCCACACTGATCAGGGACACATGATATTTGCTGATCAGACGCTTTAATTCCTTCTTGGCCTCTTCTACTTTGTTCTGTGGTGCTGTAGGATAAATAACCTTCGTATCCAATACCTTTCCGGTAGGATCCACAACAGCCAGCTTACAGCCGGTACGGAATGCCGGATCCCAGCCAAGCACTACCTTTCCTGCGATCGGAGGCTGCATCAGAAGCTGCTCCAGATTTTTTCCAAAGACAGAAATAGCACCATCCTCCGCCTTTTCTGTAAGGTCATTCCGGATCTCTCTTTCAATCGCCGGTGCAATCAGTCTGTCATAGGCATCCTCGATCACTTCCTGCAGAACAGGCGTGGTATAAGGATTCTCTGCTGTCACGATCTTCTTGTTCAGATACTGAAGGATACGTTCTGTCGGCGCATTGACCTTTACGGTCAGTATCTTTTCATTTTCTCCACGGTTCAGCGCCAGTATCCGGTGCCCTGCTGCCTTCTTCAGCGGTTCCTCATAGTCATAGTACATTTCATAAACGCTTTCTGCCTTCTCGTCCTTGGCACTGCTGCTGATGGAACCTTCCTCCATGGTGATATTACGGATATAAATACGGTAATCTGCCTCATCAGAAATACTCTCTGCAATAATATCCCTGGCACCCTGCAGCGCTTCTTTCACATCCGAAACGCCCTTTTCCTCATCCACGTACTTTTCTGCCTCTGTTTCCAGCGGCTTATCTGTAGTCTGCTCAAGGATAAAGTCTGCAAGTGGCTGCAGCCCCTTTTCCCTGGCCACGCTGGCTCTTGTTTTTCTCTTCGGTCTGTAGGGTCTGTACAGGTCTTCTACCACGACAAGTGTCTCTGCTGCCAGGATCTTCGCTTTCAATTCTTCTGTAAGCTGTCCCTGCTCTTCGATACTGCCAAGCACCTGCTCCTTCTTCTCCTCCAGATTACGGAGATAGTTCAGTCTTTCATATAAGTCACGAAGCTGCTCATCATTCAGTGAACCGGTGGCTTCCTTCCGGTATCTGGAGATAAAGGGAATCGTGTTTCCCTCATCGATCAGCCTGACTGCTGCCTCCACCTGCCACTTTTCTACTTTGAGTTCTTCTTTGATCTTTTTGATAATGTCCATGTGTTTTTCCTTTTCCTGCCTGCAAATTTATCCTTTCAGATCGGCTGACTTTCTCCCGGTCTCCGAAAGTTCTCACTTTTACCATCATACAAAAAGCCGGTTCCTTTTTCAAGAACCGGTTTCCGGTTCTTCTTGTTTTCTTTTACAACTGGCGCTATAATAGAGTCACCAAAATACTAAGAAATAAAAGTGAGATTTTCTATGGATTTCAATTATCAGAGCAATGATCCAAACAGATATAATGGAATCGATTATTCCTACCGCAATCCCGGCATGGCCATGGCGACTGCTTCCCTGCTTCTGGGGCTGGCATCCTTTTTCACGATCATGACAGTAATCCTGCCCTTCATCTGCGGTGGACTTGCTGTTCTTTTTGCCCTGCTTTCCAAAGGCTATGGCAAAAAGATGCTGACTCAGGCGAAGATTGGTATCATCTGCGGTATCGGCAGTCTTGTCATGACCGTTGGCATTCTGATCTCCTCTATGGTTCTCCTGCTGCAGAATCCTGATCTCCTGATCGGTATCGGACAGCAGTATGATGAGCTGATCGAAGATACCTACGGGGAATCCACAGAAGATATTTATGGTATCTCCTTTGAGGATATGATGAAGGAATATACCGATCTTTTCCAGCAGTAAATACAGTTTTTCCACTGTTTCTCCCCATCCGGCAGACACATGGAGCATAACAGATTTTTAACAGGAATATGACAGAAAGGAGACATTTTCCATGATGGGTATTGGTGCAGTCAGCAGTTATGGATATAGTGCCATCACACTTCCCGGAGCCTCTGACACAGGAAGGGCGGGCAATGAAAAATCCGGCGGTATTATCGTAAACCCCGGTGAATCCACTAAGGTAAGCCCCGGACGCAAGTCCTCTCCGGCCGAATGCGAAACCTGTAAGAACCGGAAGTATCAGGATGGATCCGATGAAATGGTCTCCTTTAAATCTGCTTCCCATATTTCCCCGCAGGCTTCTGCTTCCCGCGTCCGCGCACACGAGCAGGAGCATGTCAGCAATGCCTATAAGAAAGCCGCACAGGGAAACGGCAAGGTTCTCTCTGCTACCGTATCCCTCCGGACAGCCATCTGTCCCGAATGTGGCAGAAGTTACACTGCCGGCGGCACTACCTCAACGAAAATAAGCTACAGCAATGAATCCAATCCCTATCAGCAGAACAGGAAATCTGCAGACGCAGCCGCACTGATCGGACAGAATCTGGATGTAGCAGTATAAACAGGAGTTTTATTTTTATGAAAGATTATCTATCCTCTACCAGCCTGAAGTCAAAGGCCAAAGGACAGTTACTTGGCAAATATGGCATACTTGCCGGAACCTATGCAGTTCATGCCCTCTGTGTTTCCGCACTGAGTGGTATTACCTCTCTTTTTCTGAACCCTGGTTCTGTAATAGAATATATCATTTATTTTGCTGTTTCTTTTCTGATCAGCATTTTCAGTGGTCTGTTTTCATATGGAGAATCCTATATTTACCTGAAAACATCCTGTGGACAGCAGCCTGTCCTCAGCGATCTGTTTTATGGTTTTAAGCAGACTCCCGACAGGGTCATCCGGGTAGCGGTCATCTTTTCCCTGATCAGCTATCTCCTGAATTTACCTGTTTTCCTGTTCTCCCTGCTTCCGCAGGAGACACTGTTAAACGGATATGGTATGCTTCTGTTTTCCCTGCTGATCGTAGTCTGCGCTGTCATCGGTGTGATTCTGATGCTGACCTTTTCCCAGAGCTACTATCTGCTTCTGGATTTTCCGGATTACAATGCCGGCGAAGTCCTCAGGAAAAGCCGTGATATGATGAAAGGCAGCAAAGGCCGCCTTTTCTACATTGATCTGACTTTTGTTCCGCTGATGCTTCTGTGCGTGCTGACCTGCGGAATCGGCTTCTTATGGCTGATGCCTTACATACAGGCTACCAAAGCCAATTTTTATCTGGATCTCATTCAGAAGAACTGATTTTACAGAAGAAAGAGGAGAATCCTGCAAGCAGGATTCTTTTTTATGCCGAAACGGCCAGATTTATTTGATCTGACCGTTTTTTGTTGCAAGTTCTTCAAATTCTGCTTTGGAATTCCGGAAACATTCCATAAGCTTTGGTGAAAACACACCACACTCTCCCATCAGAATCATGTGATATGCCTTATCCTTATCATAGGCATCCTTATAAACACGCTCGCTGACCAGTGCATCATAAACATCTGCTACGGAAACAAGCTGTGCAGAAATGGGGATCTCTTCTCCAACCAGTCCGTCAGGATAGCCTTTTCCGTCATATCTTTCATGATGATGTCTGCAGATTTCCCGGCTGATCTTTCCGTATTCCACATCCCAGGCACCTTTGATCTGATCGATAATATCACAGCCTCTGGTAGTATGGGACTTCATATATTCAAATTCATCCTTGGTCAGCCTGCCAGGCTTCAGCAGCACACTGTCCTTGATCGTAATCTTTCCAACATCATGCAAAGCACTTGCTGCAACGATAATATTGATCTTTTCCGGTGTCAGTTCATATTCCGGATAGGCAGCGGCAGCCTTCTCTGCCAGGATCTTGGTAAATCCCTTGACTCTCTTGATATGCTCTCCGCTCTCCAGATTACGGTACTCTACAACAGTACCAAGGGTATCGATAATCTTCTCGTTGTTCTCCTTCAGACGGATGGTCTGCTGTTCCAGGAGCTTATTCTGCCGCTTTAGTGCCTGCGTCTGGGCTTTTACCTTATTCTCCAGATTGTTCTTGTACATGAACAGATCTGCAATGTTTCTGACACGTTTCCGTACTGTAACACTGTCAAACGGCTTTCTGATAAAATCAGATACGCCCATTTCCATACATCGTCTCTCGGCTTCACTGGAGGATTCTGCGCTGATTACAAGTACAGGAATCCGGTCCAGCAGTTCTTTTTCTTTCATATAAGACAGAACTGCATAGCCATCAAGCTTCGGCATGATAAGATCCAGCAGTATCGCTGCAATCTCGTCACCATGTTCCCTGATCTGAGCAATTGCCTGTTCTCCGTCAACAGCCTCTATGATAGGATATACATTTCCAAGAATCACCGCAAGCATTTCCCGGTTCACATCCATGTCATCTACTATCAGTATTTTTTCCTGCATCATCTTTTGTTTTCTCCCCTATATGTGTGTTATGGTCATGCAATGTCGGCTGTTTCTCAGCAAAACTCTCTGCATTGTTCCACCACTGAATAACGCATCGTTGATTCTGATGTTCGTTCCCTCATAAAGACATCCTTTCACTTCCAGAAATGCCTGTTTTGCAGCTATCCTTGCTGCTTCCATTCTTTCCATCCTGTCAAGAAGCTTCTTTCTTTCCATTTCCTTCGTGTAGATCGCATTTTCTATCTTAAGAAA
>CACXDC010000142.1 GCA_902766365.1 uncultured Lachnospiraceae bacterium
AGTGTCTCTTCTGGCATCTGCCTGGATCAGGGTTCTGTCTGCGAAGAGATAAAGCTGCAGCAGATTTCCGGAAATGGGATATTCATGGTTCAGGGAATGGATGAGTTCATGAATACATGCTCTTGCCCGCTTGATACCGGCGTGAAAGGCTGCCTCGTCCCTGCTGTCCCCGGCATCTTCTGCCTCTCTCAGATAATCCAGTGTCATATCATACAGGATCACGACAAGCTGTGTCCTGCTTGCCTGTGATATTTTCAACGTATACTGCTGTTTCTTTTCGTCTGTCATTTCTTTTCCCTCTATGTATCAGAAATCTGTACTTACTGCAGAAGTTGAAGTACCTGGGAAGGTCTTTCATTGGCCTGTGCCAGCATGGAGGTACTTGCCTGGGAAAGTACCTGGAGCGTTGTATATTCTGTCATTTCCTCTGCCATATCTGTATCCATGATCCGTGAATAAGCTGCTGTCATATTCTCGGATGTAATATCCAGACTGCTGACTGTGTGCTCCAGCCGGTTCTGGTAAGCACCGATCCGGCTTCTTGCCTCTGATACAAATTTGATGGCTGCATCTACCTGATCGATTGCTTTTGCCGCATTCTCTGCAGTCGTCAGATCCAGGGATTCGATCCCCATATTGAGACAGGAGATCTTAGGGATACGGATACCAAGCTGCTGTCCTTCGTTTGCACCGATCTGGGTATCCATAGCGCCAAATCCCACAAGATCCATCTTAAAATCCGCAACTGTAGTAACAGCATCCTTCTGAATACCGCTTCGGATCTCCAGCTTTAGTTCAAATCCATTGTCTCCGGTGATCGTAGCGATATTACCGTCTACACCACTTACTTTTGCTCCGGCAACATTCTGACCATCAGGCCCTTTAATAGTCACAGATGACTGTGTGGAATCCAGTTCACCATCCTTGTCCGTACCAATCTTAAGGTCTGTCACCTGGTATTGTCCTGCCTTAACCTCATCTCCATAATAAGTAACCTTCACATCATTGTTATCTGTATATCCTTTCAGGTCGAAAGATCCATCCAGAATCTTCTGTCCGTTAAACTCAGTTTCTCCTGCAATTCTGTCAATTTCCTCTTTTAACTGCTGTGCCTCATTATTGATGATCTCCCGATCCTGTTCTGTCAAAGTTCCTGTACTTGCCTTTACAGAAAGCTCATTCAGACGCTGCAGCATATCATGGATCTCTGACATGGTTCCATCTGCAATCTCAATGACAGAAATACCATCACCCGCATTATCGGTAGCCACGGAAACACCTGCGATCTGTGCATTCATTCTCTTTGCCATGGCAAGCCCCGATGGATTGTCCTTGGCATGTGTGATCTTATATCCGGAAGAAAGTCTTCCAAGGGATGCTGCCAGTTTATTATCATTTCTTGTCAGTGCATTATTGGCAATTGCTGCGGAGGCATTAAAATTAATCTTCATCTTATTCTGTTTCCTTTCTGCTTATCTGTCTGATAAAACTGATATATGTTTTTGCAACCCGGTACAGAGCTGCATCTGTCTGTCCTTTTTCCTTGCCTGATCCGGCTTTCAATGTATAAGTGGCGGGATCCAGGGTTTCCTCTGTGACAAAGTGAATATCTCCTGCCTGAATTTCTTCCTCAGAAAGCATCTGATAAAAACGATCCGACTCTCCCGAAAGCTTCTCTGTAGTCTCCTTTTCCTGACTGATGCTGCAGCCCGCAAGTCCCTTCTTTCCAAAGGAAAATTCTGCCACGTTCTTTCCCAGTGCTTCTGTTTCCAGTGAGATCGTAACTTTACTCTCTGCTCCGTCCTTATGGATCATGGTCAGATTTACGGCTGTCAGCTCTCCATCAATCTGAAGCGGCAGGGTATAATTCTCTTCCTTTGCCATGGACTGCAGGAACCCTACCTGTTTGCAGAGACTGTTCAGATATCTCACATCCAGTGTATCTGCTGTATCCGTAAATGCCAGATTTTCTATCCGGGCGGTAAGCGCTTCTGTCAGTTCTTCATAGGCCTGCTGTGCTTCCTCCTGTCCGGTAAGTCCGGATAACACGCTCTCTCCAAGGCTTTCCATATCAATTCCATCTGTATCTGCTTCACCTGATGGCTCTCTGCTTTCCCTGTCAGCAGCTGTCTTCTGTGCTCTGCCGGATGTCTTATCTCCACTTCCAAAGCCTATGATATTCCGGAACACTTCCTCAGGCGACCGCAATATTTCTCCTGCCGCCAGCAGATTATCTGCCGTGACAGGCTGTCCATTGTCTGAAAGATAACGGAAAATTTCTTCTTCGCTGGCAGCCGCCATGCGGAAATCCTCTGCCATGCTTTCTGCCGCCTGGCTGTCAGTGCCTTCTGTCTGTCCGGCCTGACTGGCTTTCCCTGACATTCCTGCTTCCGGATTACCTGCCCCGGAGTCTGCCATATCAGCAAATGCCTGCTGCATTTCTTTTCTTGTATGGATAAAGCCTCGCTCGATCTGTGCAATGATGGAACCGGTAAAATCACCCGCTGTGGCAACTCCTTTTTCATCGCCGATCTGGTAATCCATGTGCTTCTTCTTTGCTGTCCTTACCGCTGACAGAAGATTTTCAAGGGTCTGTGCTCTCCCGGTATCTGCCACAGCGCCAAGTGCTGCGTCATCCCCTTTTTCAATCTGCCGGAACAATCGGTAAATACCAATATAGGCATCTCTTTCTTCTTCACTGATCTCTTTTTTCTGATCCAGACGATAAAGGAACTCGCTGTAGGATGCAAGCTCTTCTTCCGGTGTCTGCTCCTGCTCTGCCAGATAGCTGTCCAGCTCTTCCAGTGTCATGGTAAGAGGATTGACCCCCTCCCTGATCATGGAAAGAACCTCTCCCGGCTTCAGGTTCTCTGTAATATTCTGCAGCAGCTTTTCGGATGCCCGGATCTTTTCAAAGTTCTTTTCTGTCATATCCATGCTGTTATAGCCAAGGATCCGGATCGTCTTCCGGTTTTCTTCTGTCAGTTCCTTACCCATATCAGCCAGGATATCATCTACATTCTGAAATGCTTTTTTTATGGAATCACCAAGATCTTTTCTCGGTGCTGTCATCAGTTCTTCGTACTTCTCTCCGGCCTTTTCCATGGAGATACGTACATCTCTGCTCTTCTGTGCTGCCTCCTCCAGCGTAGTAGCTGTCTCGATCTGCGCAGCCACTGCTGCCGGAGCTTTTCTTATACTCTCTGCTGCCCGCAGGGATTCTCTGTACCAGCCGGCCTTTTCCTGTGCCCCTGCCGGATCCGTTTCTCCTGTCAGTTCTCTGTCTACCTGGGAACCTGCCTCTGACAGCTTACGGATCAGCTCCTCCATGGGCGCCGTTTCAATCTGGAACCCGCTCCGCAGAAGCTTTAGATTGGCACTGACTGTCATGCTAAGCCGTACCTCTTCGAGATACTTTCTGGCCTGCAGCCTGTCTGCGCTCATGCCGGCTTCCTGTAGAGGATCACTGCCGATCTGATCTGCAGTCTCCTCTGAACCTGTACTCTCTGCATGGACTGCAAACAGATTCTTTAGCTGAAAAGGAAGCTCTGCTACCAGGATCCTGTCTGCATCCTGATCTGTCAGTTCCTTCGTACTTTCCTCAATCCTTACTGCCTGCTGCAGAAAGCTTTCCTCTGCGGTCAGATCCGCATTCCGTACCGCCTTCCCGTCTGAAATGGCGATCGCTGCCGCCTTCAGGAAATCTTTCTCAGAAACAGGAAATGCCATTTTCTCCAGCTCATGCAGCTTTGTCAGATTATCTTTGTTAAAGGGAACCCCCTTTTCGATCAGCCATTTGGCATCGGAAATGGATTTTTCATCTATGGAAAGCCCGGATTCCTTTATCACCTGTTCAATCTGCGGCATCAGACTGTCATACTGCACCGTTTCCGGCTTTTTTACATAATAGCCGTCCATGTCGCCGGCTCTGTAATATCCCTGCCCGGTCCTGCCACTTCCAGCAGCCCCTGCATGGATGGCGAAATAAATATTCTCCGGTGTGATATCCAGCCCGTTTTCTACCATATACCGTTTCGTATCTTCATTAAGTCCGGAGACGGAAGAAAGCTGCTCATAGGTCTTTACTGTTTCTTCTATATTTTCTTCTGTGAGAGGAATATCCTGCGCAGCAAACTGCTTCTGCAGTTCTCTGGCAAAGCTTTCACTTCCTGTGATCCTGGCAAGGCTGTCACTGTCAATGGTATCAGTATAACCAACGATCTGTGTACCTCCCTTTAACAGCGCTGCTTTAATCTCATCAACAATGGTGACAACAGTATCGATCTCTGTGCTGCCCGGATGGAAGCCCTCTTTCTGAAGCTTCGCAAAATCTTCGTCAGACATAGAATTAGACATAACTGCCATATAGTTCCTGCGGGCAGTAATATCCTCCATACCCGCTTTCTGCATAACCTCTTCTGCGGTCCTTCCGTGACCTGCGTAAGCGCTGTTATCCGTAACTGTGCCAGAAATGTCTAATGCAAATGTGGCCTGGCGTACCTCCCTGGTACTGTCAGCCTTTCGATATCCTGTTGTCTCCCTGTCTTTATTCAAATAGGCTTTGGGATCCTGTCCTGTCCCGTTAAAGATAATATTCATACCTGTTTCCTTCATCCTATCATTTACAAAAAACAAGGGTGAATGACCGAATCATTCACCCTTTATTTCGGTAATATATTCTGTTTTCTTAACCTTTAGAAAAGAAAGATTGCTGCTGTATACGGAGGCAGATCAAACGCAATACTGTATTTCTGGTTATTACACGGCTTTGCTTCCGGTGTAAGTTCTTTCGGGATCACATTTCCATTTCCTGCAAATTTCTTGTCATCACTGTTCAGAAGCAGCTTATATTTCTTTTTCTTCGGTACTCCGACCACATAATTTTCCCACTTCATGGGCGTCATGTTCAGAATAAATAACAGTTCATTCTTTCCATTCTCTGACTTACGATAGAAACTGTATACGCTTCTGTCCTTATCATCACAGTTCAGCCATTCAAAGCCTGCCCAGCTATTGTCGTTCTCATACAGGCAGGGATATTTGCGGTAGATCTGCAGAAGCTCCTTTACATAATCCTGCATTCCCTTATTCAGGTCATTCTCCAGAAGGAACCAGTCAAGCTCTCTTGCTTCACTCCATTCTCTTTCCTGTCCAAATTCCTGTCCCATGAAAAGCAGCTTCTTGCCGGCATGTCCAAGCATATAGGTATATCCAAGTCTTAAGTTGGCGTATTTATCCACCTTGTAACCCGGCATCTTCTCTACCATGGAGCACTTCAGATGGACTACCTCATCATGGGAAAGCGGCAGTATATAATGCTCACTCTCATTGTAGCTCATGGCAAAGGTCATGGCATAATGGTTATCCTTACGGAAATAAGGATCTAACTTCATATATTCACAGAAATCATGCATCCAGCCCATATTCCACTTAAAGCTGAAGCCAAGACCATCTTCTTCAATAGGATGTGTAACCCCAGGCCACGCTGTTGATTCTTCAGCGATCGTCATAAATCCAGGATATGTACCACGTACTACTGAATTCAGATGTTTAAAGAATTCAATAGCCTCCAGATTCTTATTCCCGCCGTATTTATTCGGTACCCACTGACCATCCTTTTTGCCATAGTCCAGATACAGCATGGATGCCACTGCATCTACGCGGATACCATCAATATGAAATTCCTTGATCCAGAATAACGCATTGGCGATCAGGAAATTCTTAACCTCATTCTTTCCATAATTAAAGATCTTGGTACCCCAGTCAGGATGCTCGCCCTTTCTCGGATCGGGATCTTCAAAGATACACTGACCATCAAATCTGCCAAGTCCATGTGCATCTGTCGCAAAATGTGCCGGTACCCAGTCCAGGATCACACCGATCTTATTTTTGTGAAGCTTATTTACCAGATACATGAAATCCTGTGGATCTCCATATCTTGCCGTAGGGGCATAATATCCGGTCACCTGATACCCCCAGGAACCGTCAAAGGGGTATTCTGCGATACCCATCAGTTCCACATGGGTATACTTCATTTCCTTTAAGTACTCTACGATCCTGTCTGCAAATTCACGATACGTATAAAAGCCCTGCTCTTCCGGTCTTGGATGTCTCATCCAGGAACCGATATGGCATTCATAAATAGAAAGCGGCTCTTTGTAGTAATTTTTCTCATCACGCTCCCTGATCCACAGATCATCTGTCCACTTATATCCGGAAATATCAACTGTTCTGGATGCTGTTCCCGGACGCATCTCTGCACTGTTGGCAAAGGGATCCGCCTTATACAATTTCTCTCCGGAAGGTGTCGTGATCAGGAACTTATACAGTTCCCCTGTTCCTACACCCGGAAGAAAAGCTGTCCAGATTCCACCCGGTCCAAGCTTCGTCATAGGCGCTGCTTCTTCATTCCAGCCATTAAAAGTACCGATCACATGTACACTGGCTGCATTCGGTGCCCATACACCAAAGAAAGTTCCCTTTTCCCCGTTCTCTATAGAAGGATGCGCTCCAAGCTTCTTATAGATATCATAGTGCGTACCCTGTGCAAATAAATACTGGTCTGCTTCCGAAATAAATACGGTCCCCTCGGTCTGTTTTTTCTTTTCCATGCAGAAAAACCCCCTTGATTTTTAGTAATGCATAAAGTCCTTTTCTCTTAAAACAACCATATCCTCATCGTCGTATCTCTTACCAAACAGCACATCAAAGAAATGCTTTGGTGTCTTCTTATCTGCGTAATAGATCGCTTCATCTACGATCTCTTCGATCTCTGAGAGTGTTACTTCATGATCACTGGTCTGCATATCTGCTATCCTCGTATGCAATGCGAGAATACCCAGTTCATCAATGGAATATTCCTGCTCCAGTGCGTATTTCTTTGCATATTTAACAAGCGTCTGATCATCCAGTGCTTCCACATCCACCCTGAGGTTGAAGAGCGTTGTCAGTGACGGATATTTCGTCAGGAACTTCTCTATCGCTTCTTTCTTGTCCTCAAGAATAATGATCAGTCCCTTTCCTTCCTGATTCAGTTCCCTGGTCAGGGAGTCCACTGTATTTTTCTTCATGGAAGCTGCGCCCTCAATGATCAGTGCCCCTCCAAGGAGACGGTCCAGTGTTGCACCGACTTCCTTCTTATTCATATTGCTTCCGGAAATTTTGGCTACCTTACCCGAAAAATTATTATCAGAAAGCTGGACTTCCTTCACCAGCAGCTTGGCAAGTGCCGTGGTACCTGTGCCCTCTTCTCCGGTGATCACAACATTTCCTGTATAAGATGCCAGGCTGATATTATCGATCACCTCTACGATCTGCTTTCTCGTTTTCTTATGATGAATGAAAGGAGCAAACTGCTCTCTCTCGCTCTTGGTCATTTCACGTGCAGTATAGGAATTTCCTGCATTTTCAGTATTCTCCCCTGCTTCGGCCGGTACTGCGGGCTGCGGTTCCTCTTTTCCCTTTTTCTTTAGAGCTTTCTTCTGCCTTGGAGCACTTTCCTCTGCTGCAGGTTCTTTCGCTTCAGAAGCCTTTTCCTTAGAAACTTCTTCTGCTGCCTGTTCTTCTGTCGTCTCTTCCTCTGCAGCGTCTTCTGCAGGGACCTCTTCGTCCCCTGATGTCTCAGCAGTTTCTGTAACTTCTTCTATGATCTCAGCATCCTCTATGGTTTCTGACTGTTCCTCTGCTTCATCCTCCTGCTCTTTTTCTACAGGTCTGAAAGGCCTGACAATCGCTGTCTTCACCTCTTCCTGGATGATCTCAGGTTCAGCAGTCTCCTCCGGCTCCTCTGTATCATTCACGTCTTCTGCGACAGGTTCCTCTTCTTCCTTTGCATCAATATCAGAAACCTTCACGACCTTAGGACGCTCTGCTTCGGCTCTCTTCTTGCTTTCCTTTACAGCCGCATCCACCATGGCTTTTTCCAGCTCCTCAAGAAGTCCCGTCTTGGTTGCCTCGTCAAAGTCTGAGAACAGGGAATCTGTCTGCTTATGGACACGTTCCTTGATCTCCTGCAGCATCTTCTGCTCGTTTTCTTTCTTCATCTTTTCCCATTCAGCCATAACATCATCAATGCTCAGCTGACCGGTGATCTGTTTCTCTATCTGCTCTTCCTCTGGAATCGCCAGACTGATCTGTCCGTCATATTCCTGGGAAAGAATATTATCAAAACCGGATGGCTTATGGAATGTCCGGATCACGCCGGTATTGCTGATCGCCGGATTTGGTGATGCCTCCGGAAGTCTTTCTCTGTCCTTCTGCAGGGATTCTGCCCTGTCGGCCACTTTGGAAACGGACTCCTGCATGGCCGCGATATCCCGTGAGGTCTGTGCATCCTTCTCCACCAGTTCGGAGATCACATCCTCTACCTTAACTTCAGAGGTATTGCCAAAGAAAACCTCTTCTGATACATGATCTGCTTTCGCTGCTCCAGGCTCTGCGGTACTGTCATTTAACATATCTTCACTGATCAGCTGCATCTCATCAGTATCCTGTCTGACAGGTGCCTGTGCCTGTCCATTTGGTACTGCTGATGCCGGTGCGCCAGAAGCTGAACCTGTCTGGTGCCCCACTGGTGCTGCTGTCTCTGATACAACATGAAGTCCCTCTGCCGCCATGTCTGTCCCTGATACTGCGTGCAGTCCTTCTGATGCCATATCTGGCTCTGATACTGCATGGATCCCCTCTGATACCATATCAGAGGCCGGCACAGCATGAATACCGGTCGCTCCGGTTGTATCTGCAGGTACATCCCCTGCATCCTCTGTGTCTTCTGCTACAGTCTCTCCTGCCGGATCTTCCTGCATGGCATTCTCCTGTGCCTCCGCACGGGAAGACACCTCCAGAAATTCCTTCATGCTTTCTGCAAGCTCTTTCTGCAGGTTAATGGTATTATACTGGCTGACATCAACTGTCTTGACTTCAATATCATCCAGGCCCTTGCCTGGCAGCTCCTGGGTAGGATCTGTGAGTACATTCTGCTCCTTGCTGAACTCATCATCCTCTTCCTCTTCTGCTGCTGCCTGTCCGGCTTCCTCCTGAATAGCTTTTCCTTCTGTCACAATATCGGCTTCAATGATACCGCCGGTATGCTTCATCTGCTCATATTTCGCTTCCTGCTCCTCTGTCAGGGGCTGATGAAGCTTTTTCAGCTCCAGTGCCTTCAGAACATATCTTCCATCGGAGAACCAGAGGAACATTTCGTCACATTCCTCAACACATTTGGATTCAAGACCAACTCTGTGATAGAGATAAGCCAGTTCATAAGCCCACTTCTCACGGTAATCCTTTTTCTTCAGTTCCTCCAGTACTGCAATTCTCTCTTCCAGGCTGACTTCCTGTGCCTCATAAAGCTTGTACTGCAGGATATATCTGCCCGAATCCTTCGGTGCAAGCTGTACAAATTCCTTATAATATTCGATCGCCTGTACATACTCTTCCAGCTTAATGGAAAGTTCACAAAGCGAATAAACGATAGGACGCCTTCCGCCGCCCTTCTCATAGGCAAGCAGGAGAATGTCCCTGCTGTCCTCATATCTTCTGTTGATTTTATATAGATCGCTGATCGTACAGAGCATCATCACACTTCTGACCCTGCGCCAGTCAATGGTATCTGCAATCTTGGCAGCTTCCGCATATTCGCCGTCAGCGATCAGCGATTTGATCTCTTCTGCACGTACTTTATATTCATACTTATCCAAGGTACTCACCTCATGCTCTCAGATTTATAGACAAAATAACCCGATTTTCATTTTTTAAGTGTACCATAGCATGTCTCTTCTGTCAAAATAAACTGACCGGATCTGCGTCTCTGCCCGGTCGCCATTTCCTTCCATTCCATCCGGATTTCTTTCTGCCGGAAGACATAAGAAAGAATCCTGCCTGAAGGCACAAAAAAAAGCACCATCCCCAAGGCTCGTATGTCCTCAAAAATGGTACTTGCAAGTGCACCGCCAGGGGCTCGAACCCTGGACACCCTGATTAAGAGTCAGGTGCTCTACCAACTGAGCTAGCGGTGCGTTTCCTTTACAAAATCTTGTGTATCATTTGCAACGCAAGTGTTATTATAGTATAATGCTTTTTGAATTGCAAGTACTTTTTTAAAAAATTTTAAAAAAATTGAAAATGGAGTTTTTTCTTATGATTTTTGATACCCATGCACACTATGATGATGAGGCTTTTCAGGAGGATCGGGACTGTCTTCTCATGAGCCTTAAGGACAATGGAATCGGCACTGTGATCAATGTTGCCGCCGATATGGAAAGCGTTGATACCACCTTTGCACTGTCACAGAAATATCCGTTTATCTATGCAGCCCTCGGTGTCCATCCTTCCGGCACGGCTGCCCTCACGGAAAATGACATGCAGCATATCCTGGCTCTTGCCAGTGAGCACTCCGTGAAAAAAGGCGGTAAGGTCGTGGCGATCGGCGAGATCGGCCTTGATTATTATTATGAAGGAAATGGAGATCCGGAGCGTTCCATCCAAAGGAAATGGTTTGAACGTCAGCTCCTTCTGGCAAAAGAAGCTTCTCTTCCTGTTATCATCCATTCCAGAGAAGCGGCCAGGGATACTTATGATATCATGAAAGCTGCAGGTGCAGGCAGTATCGGCGGTGTTGTCCACTGCTATTCCTACTCCCTGGAAATGGCAAGGGAATTCCTTTCCCTCGGCTTTTACTTTGGGATCGGCGGCGTACTTACTTTTAAGAATGCCAGAAAGCTCATTGATGTGGTAGAATATCTTCCGATGGACAAAATCCTTCTGGAAACAGACTGTCCTTATCTTGCTCCTGTTCCTAACAGGGGAAAAAGGAACAGCTCCCTGAATCTTCCCTATGTGGTAAAGGCGATCAGTGAGATCAAAAAGCTCCCGGAGGAACAGGTCATGGAAATCACAGAACTAAATGCCAGAAAACTCTTCGGCATTAACGCATAAGGAGGACATTACAGATGCCAACTCTCGGAAATCCGGCTGGAACGCTGGAAATACTGAAAAAATACAACTTCAACTTCCAGAAACGCTTCGGGCAGAACTTTCTAATCGATGGAAATATTCTGAATAAGATCATTTCTTCAGCAGAGATCACCAAAGATGATTTCGTACTGGAGATCGGTCCCGGCATCGGAACCATGACCCAGTATCTGGCTGAAAGCGCCAGGGAAGTGGTATCTGTGGAGATCGACAAGGCACTGATCCCCATTCTTGCAGATACCCTCTCTCCTTATGACAATGTTACCGTTATCAATGAAGATATCCTGAAAGTGGATATCGCCGCTCTTGCCAGAGAAAAGAACAACGGCGATCCGATCAAGGTTGTCGCCAATCTGCCTTACTATATTACAACGCCTATCATTATGGGGCTTTTTGAAAGCCATGTTCCCTTAAAGAGCATCACCATCATGGTGCAGAAGGAAGTCGCACAGCGTATGCAGGTCGGTCCCGGCACCAAGGATTACGGGGCGCTGTCCCTGGCGGTCCAGTACTATGCCCATCCGGAGATCGTAGCCACCGTTTCCCCGGAATGCTTTATCCCAAAGCCGAATGTCGGCAGTGCCGTGATCCGTCTTACCTGCCATGATGAGCCGCCTGTAGCTGTTCCTGATGAGGGCTTTCTGTTTGATGTGATCCGTGCTTCCTTCCAGCAGCGCAGGAAAACACTGACTAACAGCCTTTCCCATGCGGGACTTCCCGGTATCACCAAGGAAGCTGTCGAACAGGCCCTGCAGGAAATGAACCTCTCCCCATCCATCCGCGGAGAAGCTCTCTCCCTGGAAGAATTTGCCGCACTCAGCAGTATTCTTTATACGAATAAAAAATAAGCTCCCTGCCCTCTTTAACAGTGCAGACGCACCATTCTTTGACAGTAATATCAGTGACAGAAACAGCAGATTGGAAACGAATCGGAACCCATGCAGTTAATCGACGAAATCAAAACAAAACAGAATATTACAGAAGATCAGCTTGTCCACCTTCTGACCACAGAAGATGAAACACTTCTGACCAGTTTAAAAACAACTGCCAGAGCTGTGGCAGACTCGGTTTACGGCAATCAGATCTTTATCCGTGGCCTGATCGAATTTACGAATTACTGTAAAAATGACTGCTACTACTGTGGCATCCGCAGAAGCAACATGCAGGCTGATCGTTACCGCCTGACAGAGGATCAGATCCTCTCCTGCTGTCAGAACGGCTATGATCTTGGTTTCCGTACCTTTGTCCTGCAGGGCGGCGAAGACCCCTGGTATACAGACGATAAGATCTGTGCGATCGTATCCCGGATCCGCTCCTCCTACCCGGACTGTGCAATCACTCTTTCTATTGGGGAAAAATCAGAAGAAAGCTACCGGCGTTTCTTTACTGCCGGTGCTGACCGGTATCTGCTCCGGCACGAGACAGCAGATGATGAGCATTACCGAAAACTCCATCCTGCCGAAATGTCTCTTTCCCACAGAAAAAACTGTCTCAGGACACTGAAACGGATTGGCTACCAGACCGGATGTGGTTTTATGGTAGGATCTCCTTTCCAGACCATGGACAGTCTTTATGAGGATCTTATGTTTATCCTGGAATTACAGCCGGAAATGGTGGGCATCGGTCCCTTCATTCCCCATAAGGATACACCCTTTGCAGACAGACCCGCCGGCACGCTCGACAGAACACTGCGGCTTCTGTCCATCATAAGGCTCCTGCATCCTCATGTGCTGCTGCCTGCCACTACTGCCCTTGGCACCATTCATCCCCTTGGCCGGGAAATGGGTATACAGGCCGGTGCCAACGTGGTGATGCCAAACCTATCTCCTGTAGATGTACGGGGCAAATATCTTCTCTACGACAACAAGATCTGCACCGGTGATGAGGCTGCCGAATGCCGCTACTGTATGCAGCGTCGTATGGAAGGCATTGGCTATGAAGTGGTCACAGACAGAGGTGATTTCCGCTGATATCCCTTTTCATGCTGCTGCTTGTACTGCTTCGGTGTCATTCCCTTCCATTTACGGAAGGTCTTGATCAGGTGGCTGCTGTCCGAAAAACCGGTCTCCTGACTGATATAGCTTAAGTCAAAATCCGTAAACAGCAGCATATCTGCCGCCTTGCTGATCCGGATCAGTTCGATGTATTCCTTGCAGGAGCGGCCATAGTACTGCTTGAAATTCTTGGCAAAGTAAGAATAACTCATATTACATCTGTCAGCCAGTTCCTCCACCCGGATAGGTTCCCCTGCATGGGCATCTATGTAAGTGGTGATATCCCGGAAGGAATTGATCTCTCTTGGCTGTCCTGCCAGCTTATCCGTGTCAAAGCCATTTTCACGCCAGATCCGGATCAATCCAACCATCAGATCACAGATCCTGTCATGGACAATGATCCCGTAACCATAGTCTCTTCTCTCAAGCTCTTCCCTACACCGCTCAAAAATGGAAGCTACCGGCAGATGCCGAAGCTGCTTTTCCTGAAAAAATACATTTGCATGTTCATCCTTGCTGGCACTTCGCAGGATCATCGGAAGACTCGGCGCATAGCTTTTTTCTGTGTACAGCTTATTGGTATCAAATTTCAGCACCTCATATTTCAGCGGTCCGTTGGTAGTCGTATAGATCCCATGCACCGCCTCCGGGTGAAAAACGATCAGATCTCCAGGCTCCAGAATATAATTACAGCCATCACACTCTATCAGCCCGGTTCCCTCTCTCATATAGATCAACTCCATAAAGTAATGCCAGTGAGGTCTTATGGGAAAGGCCATCCGGGAAGTATCGTATAAAAACGCCTCATAGGGCGAATCCAGTGTATCATGATATTCAAATAAATACTGCATTTCTTTGCTCTTTTCTGAAATAGATTTATACAATTTTCACATGAGTATATTATACCGGACAGAAAATGAAAGTGCTATATTTTTATTGTTTCGGAGAACAGTTTTCACACAAGGAGTCTTACTATGGAAGAAATGAAAATGATCAAAGGAATCACCTTTGCTCCCTTTTCCCGCAGGGGAAATCTGGATACCAAAGCAGCAAAATCCAGCCTTCGTAATCTGAAAAGGCTGACAGGAGCCAATCTGATCATTCTCGTTCCCAACGGACTTCAGGAAACTCCCCAGTCAGAAACCATTGCTTATGAAACGAAAGCCAATGCTTCTGATGAAGAGTTTCTTTCTATTATAGAATACGCCCACAGCCTTGACCTGGCAGTAGCTTTAAAGCCTACTGCCAACTGCATGAACGGAACCTGGCGTGCCCATATCAGCTTTTTCGACAAGGATGTTCCCTGTGAACCCAAGTGGGGCAACTGGTTTGCTTCCTATACTGCATTCCAGCTTCATTATGCAAAGCTCGCCGAAAAGAGTGGCTGTGAAATGTTTATCGCCGGCTGCGAAATGGTCATGAGTGAGCACCGGGATGCGGAGTGGCGGAAGCTGATATCCGATATCAAAGAGGTCTATCATGGACCAGTTTCTTACAATACAGACAAATATCAGGAAGACAATGTTACCTGGTGGGACTGCGTGGATGTGATCTCCTCCAGCGGATATTATCCTGTAAACGACTGGGAAAACCAGCTTGACCGGATTGAAAAGGTGGTAAAAAAGTTTAATAAGCCCTTCTTCTTCGCAGAATGCGGCTGCATGTCCACCAAAGGCTCCTTCCTCGTTCCCAATGACTGGTGCATCCGCGGTGAGGTTGCCCTTGATGAACAGGCTGCCTGGTATAAAGCCATGTTCGAGGCCTGCAAAAAACGCCCCTTTGTCAGAGGCTTCTGCGTATGGGACTGGGCTGCAAAGCAATATCCGCTGTCAAGAGCCGCAACTCATACCGGTTATGAAATTTATGGAAAACCTGCTTTAGAAGTCGTACATCACTACTATGAGGAAATGAACTGACATGATTGACTTTACCAGACCGGAAGACATCGACCTGGATGCCTCCGAAAAAGCACTTCTGGAGACCTTTAAAAGAAATGAAGGCAACAGCCTGAAAACCCTTCTCAGCATTTATAAGGGATATTACTGGAAGCTGTTTCTTTCCGTTGTCTTTTTTGCCATCAAGCATTCACCCGTCTGGGTACTGCCGATCATAACGGCAAATATCATCAATATCGCCACAGAGCGGCCTGACAATGCGGGTACGAAAATCCTGATCAATGCCCTGGTCATGTCTTTCTTCATCCTGCAGAACATTCTCACCAATTATCTGCATACCTGGCTGTATGCCAAGACTGTCAGAAGCGTGGAACAGGAGCTGAGAAGTTCCCTTGTCCGGAAGCTGCAGCAGCTTTCCATTTCCTACCATAATGAAATGCAGTCCGGCCGTCTTCAGTCCAAAATCATGCGTGACGTGGAACAGATTGAAACGCTTTCCTCACAGATCTTTATCAGTGTACTCAGTATTCTGCTTAATATCGCTGTAGCCTTTGGTGTCGTCATCTTTAAGAGCATGACTGTCTTCCTGTTCTTCCTGGCTACGATCCCGGTTGCCGTCCTTCTGATGGTCTCCTTTAAAAGCAGGATCAAACAGTACAATTCCGATTTCCGTAAGGAAATGGAAGAGACCTCTGTCAGAGTCATGGAAATGGTGGAGCTGATCCCGGTTACCAGAGCCCACGCCCTGGAAAAGCAGGAGACCTCCAGGATCGACCATCAGCTCAGCAATGTAGCGCAGAAAGGCCTGAAGCTGGACATGATCCAGACTTACTTTTCTTCCATAAGCTGGGTGGCATTCCAGCTGTTCCAGGTACTGTGCCTTGCATTTACGGGTTACCTTGCATCCAAAGGAAAGATTTCTGTGGGTGAAGTAGTTATGTACCAGACCTATTTCTCCTCTATCGTCAATCAGGTATCCGGTATCATTACACTCCTTCCCATCATTTCAAAGGGCCTGGAATCTGTCAACTCTGTCGGTGATATCCTGCTCTGCCATGATGTAGAAGACAACCGGAACAAGCAGAAGATCCAGGAGCTTACCGGTGATATCACCTTTGACCATGTCACCTTCCAGTACCATGACGCTGATACACCTGTCCTTAAGGATGTCAGCTTCCACATTAAACCAGGCGAAACGGTGGCCTTCGTAGGTGGCTCCGGTGCGGGAAAGACTACGATCCTGAATCTGGTCATAGGCTTTATCAAAACCACGGAAGGACGGGTCCTGATCGACGGTCTCGATCTGAACACCCTGAACCTCCAGAGCTACCGCTCCCATATTGCTGTCGTTCCCCAGCAGTCGATCCTGTTCTCCGGAACCATCCGGGAAAACATCACCTACGGCATGAACCATATTTCTGATGAGCTGCTGGATCAGGTCGTAAAGGCAGCCAACCTGGAGGAACTGATTGCTTCCCTCCCGGAAGGTCTGGACACACCGATCACCGAGCATGGCAGCAACCTATCCGGTGGCCAGAGACAGCGGATCTCCATCGCCAGGGCTTTTGTACGGGATCCCCGTATCCTGATCCTGGACGAAGCGACCTCTGCACTTGATACGATCTCTGAAAAGAAGATCCAGGAAGCGATCCACAATCTGGTACAGAACCGTACAACCCTGATCGTGGCGCACAGACTTTCAACGATCCGGGATGCTGACCGAATTGCCGTCGTCGGAAACGGTGGTATTGAAGAATTTGGAACCTATGAAGAATTAATGGATCTGAAAGGCGAATTTTACCGCCTGAAGAACTTACAGATATAATGTTGTTTACTTCGAAAATCTGCAGTCATCCCCCTGACTGCAGGATTATCCCCCTTTATGTCATTGGAACATTACGGAGTAATTTCCTGTGACGCAAAGAAACAGCCGGCCTTAAAAAGTAAGACCGGCTGTTTCTATCAGAATCCCTGATACCACTCCGATAATATAGAGCAGTAAAGCAATTCTCATATTTTCTTTTACATTTTCGTTAACACGGAACAACACCAGAAGTCCAACTCCGGCGCCCACAAGAAGTCCTGCCATCATGGCACCGCCATTTATCATTCCCTCCAGATATAACTGTGTCAGGACCACAGATGCCGCACAGTTTGGGATCAGTCCCACAAGACCTGCGATCACAGGACCAAGCACCGGTCTGTTACTGAGCAGGGCTGACAGACTGTCCTCCCCGATATAACTGATCAGCAGATTCAGGATAAAGGAAACGACCACGATGAAAAACAGGATCTGCAGCGTATGCGAAATGGCTGATTTCCAGATATTCCCCTGCTCGCAGTGACAATGCTGATGATCACACATTTCATCGATCTTCAGGTGCTCTGTCTCTCCCTTTTCCTTATGCTTCTTCTGTAATACTAGATCGATCACAAATCCGGCAGCCATACCGATCACTACCTTGATCGACAGGATCTTCAGTATCGTCCCAATGGCTACCTGATTGGAAATAAATACCGGCAGCATCTCATCTGACGTGGAAAGGAATATGGAAACCAGCGTTCCCAGTGTAATGATCCTTCCTGCATACAGGTTGGAAGCCGCAGTGGAAAATCCGCATTGCGGTACTATGCCAAGAATGCTTCCGATCAGTGGTCCAAAGCCACCGGCCTTTTCGACCAGTTCCTCCGCCTTATCCCCTGCCTTGTGTTCAATATATTCCATGGCCAGATAGGTCAGGAACAGAAAAGGCAGAAGTTTTAATGCATCTACAAGTGTATCTGCAATCACATCTAATAACATTATAAAACTCCTTACATTAAAACGCCTATTTCAGCAGCCTGTATTTGCCAATGACCGGCAGTTCCTTGGCCCGCCCATTTGCCGCATTTACAATACCGATAATGCCAAGCACCAGGAAGACCACGCTGCCTACACTAAGGATCGTACTGATAAAGCCAAGTCTCCAACTGATCACAAACAGGATCGCATTCACTATACGCAGCGCCAGATTGTAAGCTACTGAAGCAATCAGAAGCAAAAGCCCCTGATTGGCATGATATCTGGCAAATTTGGAATCCTTTGCTCCAATGATCGGTACCAGTACCAGAACTCCGATATAAGAAAGAACTGCCATAACCTTGTTCTGCTGGATATCTGCCGGGTCAAACTGATCCGTAGTATCCTCAGTATTATTCAGATCCTGCATCGTTTCCTCAAAACTTTTCTTTTCATTTGCAGATTTATTTGTCTGTGCGCCTGCATGTGCACTGCCTGCTCCGGCTGCACCACTCTCACTTGCTGTACTTCCTCCTACTGCTGATCCACAGTTAGGACAGAACTTTGCTCCTTCCTCCAGCTTTGCCCCGCAATTGCCACAAAAAGCCATACCGATCTTCCTCCTTTTATTCACCCATTACAAGTTCCGTATCATCTATATATTTCTGCTGTTTTAACCTCAAAAACAGGTTCGCTCCCAAGTATAGCATAAAAATACCTGGGAGCGCAAACCTTTAAAGAATTTAACGTTTTTGCTGTTTTCTCCATCTTAAGAGCAGTGCGGAGTTGGTAATCACCAGTACCGACCCTGCATTATGCACCAGTGCACCGACTACCGGATTCAGAGTACCGATAATGGCAAGCACGATCGCAATAAAATTCAGCGCCATGGAAAAGGTCATATTGATCTTAATGGTAGTCATCATCTGTCTCGACAAAGCGATCAGGTGAGGCAGCTCCTTCACCTCATCATCCACCAGTACAATGTCAGAAGCATCCATGGCAATATCACTTCCCACACTTCCCATGGCAATGGACGCATCTGCCTTTTTCAGCGCAGGAGCATCATTGATGCCATCTCCGATCATGCAGACCATCTTACCTTCCTTCTGACAGGAATCAATGTATCTGAGCTTATCCTCCGGCAGACATTTCGCATGAACCTCACTGATATGAAGCTTTTCTGCCATATTGAAGGCTGCTTTTTCATTATCTCCGGTAAGAAGAACCGGTGTCACCGCAAGCGCCCGCAGTTGCAGGATCATATCTGCGCTTTCCTCCCTGAGCGTATCAGAAAGGATCAGATATCCGATCAGTTCTCCGTTTGCAGACACATAGATCACACTGCTTCCTTTTTCCAGATAAGTAAGCGCTTCCCGGGGCCATTCCTCCACGGCTGCTTTCTGCTCTGTCAGCAGCTCCTGATTTCCGGCAAGGATCTGTCTGCCCTTTATGGTCACCAGAACGCCACGTCCGGGGATCATCTGAAAAGCTTCTGTCTGTAATAACGGCTTTTCCATCTCTTTTTTATAAGATCTGACTACCGCTTTGCCAAGAGGATGTTCAGAAAGCTGCTCCGCAGAAGCCGCCAGCCTGTAAACCTCATCCCTGGTATATTCTGCATGAAGGCTTTCTACTGCGATCACCTCCGGCATACCATAGGTCAGTGTACCGGTCTTATCAAAGGTGATCACCTTCACCTTGGAAAGCCGCTCCAGGGCATCTCCCTCTCTTACAAGGAAGCCATGCTTTGTCGCATTTCCGATCGCTGCCATGATCGCTGTCGGCGTGGCAAGCACCAGTGCACAGGGGCAGAATACAACAAGGATCGTAACAGCCCGGATGATCTGTCCAGTAAAGAGCCAGGTCAGCGCTGCGGCAGACAGAGCGATCACAACGATCCATGTCGCCCATCTGTCTGCAATTCCCACGATCTTTGCCTTACCGGCATCCGCAGACTGAACCAGCCGGATCATACGCTGAATGGAACTGTCCTCTCCAACTTTAGTCGCTTTCATCTCAAAGGCACCAAACTGGTTTACAGTTCCACTGAAAACCTCATCCCCCGGGGTTTTATCTACCGGCATGGATTCTCCTGTCATCACTGCCTGATTCACTGCTGTCTCCCCGGACAGGATCACACCATCTACCGGGATCGTTTCCCCGGGAAGAACACGCAGGATATCATCCACCTTAACCTCCATGGCCGGGATCACACTTTCTTTTCCATTCCGGATCACCCTTGCCGTCTGTGGTGTCAGGTGCACAAGCTTCTCAATGCCTTCCCTTGCCTTCGCTACTGTCAGATCTTCCAGCAGGGCACCAAGCTGCATGATAAACGCCACCTCGCCGGCTGCAAAGTCTTCTCCGATACATACAGAAGCGATCAGTGCAAGAGATACCAGTACATCTGCCTTGATATCAAAGGCTGTCACAAGTCCGATCACTGCTTCCAGGATAATGGGGATTCCGCACAGGATAATAGCGATCCATGCTGCATTAAAAGGCAGTGGAACCTTTAAAAGACTTAAAATCAGTGCTGCTCCGGAAATGCAGAGCAGAATGATATCTTTCCTGGTGCCTCCGATCTCCAAAAGCTCTTCCAGTTTTTCCATACATTTCTTCATGACTCACGCTTCCTCCCAGGGACTTATTCACCCTGTTTCCTATTCTCTGTCAGTTCTTCTTATACTGAACATTCATGACATAGTTTCTGTTTACGCTTGTCATTATACCCATAGGGGTATAGGTTGTCAATTTTAATTTTTATCATTAAGACAGAATCATGACATAAAAGAGCTGTATCATTTCTGATACAGCTCCGGAATTTAACTCATATTGGAAAACCGCTCCACCGCTTTGGTAAAGCTTTCGATTGTCTTGTCCGCATCTCCGTGCTCAATTCCGTCACGGACGCAGTGTCTGATATGTCCCTCCAACACCACCTGGCCACATTTATGCAGTGCCGACTTGGCTGCATTGATCTGGGCAAGGACATCCTCGCAGGGAATATCTTCATCTACCATCCGGTCAATCGCCTGCACCTGTCCGATGATCTTTTTCAGCCTGCGATGCAGATTCTCAGAATCCATACATTGTTTCATAGATCTCTTCTCCATTCGTATACCCTGTGGGGTATGCGTACAGTATGCCTTTTTCTGTGAAATTTGTCAACTGCACTTTTGCCTTCCTGTCCTGATATTCAGATACCATGACAAAATTATAGGCACTTTCAACACTTATTTGATTATGGTAATATAATAGAAAATATATTGTCCAAAATCAGAATAGAACATAAAGAATCAGATAGGAGACTTCAAATATGAAACTGGCTGTTTACTTCCCCGGCGTCGGCTACCACTGTGATAAACCTCTGCTCTATTACGCCAGAAAAGTTGCTGCCGCCTGCAACTTTGATCAGCATATTACCTTATCTTATACAACACAGATCCGGGATCTCCTCGGAAATCCTGCCAATATGGAAGCAGCCTTTCTGGAACTGTATGCACAGGC
>CACXDC010000143.1 GCA_902766365.1 uncultured Lachnospiraceae bacterium
CAGGATTTCCTTCTGACGATAAATCTGATCTCCCTCTTTAAGTCCCGGATAGATCATGTTCATTCTCTGATTGATATAAATAATGATATTATCCTTATCAAGGACAAGAAGCCCTTCATCACCGTAGTTAAAAGCATTATCCACCGCTGCCTGAAGAGACCCGAAATATCCATATCGGAGCATGGCGACCATCATACAGAACATTGTGATAGTCATGACAAAAACAATAGGATTATAACTGCCAAACACTCCAATTCCCTTCATGATCAGTTCAATGCACATGGCTCCGATTCCTATGATCACATAGCGGATCCTTTTTTTCTGCAGATTTGCACTGCCCGGATACCGGACTGCACACATGATAAAAAGTCCAAGAAATACTGCTGCCAGATGCACATAATGGATATACCAGATAATTCCACCCGTCACTTCTATCCTGTCATACATACCATCCCGGAGGATCTCCATTGTTTTGTAAAAGTATGTGTGATGCTCTGCCGTGAAAACTCCGGTCAGCGTAATGATATTTACAATGAGCTGCACAATATAGATCCATTTTGGTATGCGCAGCTTGACAAACTCCGATACAAACCATAAAAGCGCCATCAGAAAAGCTGCCTGCCCAAGATACTGGACGCAGAGCCCCGAAAGTGCGGCTCCTATCGTATCTGCATGGATCAGTTCCAGATGGATCCCTACAACAAACACGATCGTTCCCACATCATACAGTATAAATGCCAGTTGTGCCCTGGATGGCTGCTGGGTAATGATCACTGCCAGCATAAAGAACATCATGACAAGTGCTATGATATCCACTACCTGAAGTACATAATACATCGTTATCCCCTTTTCTGTCGGTCAGCTTCCACTGTAGCCTGTTAACGCTCATTATATCCCGTAATAAATTCATTGACAACAAAAAAGAACCTGCCTGTTCACTCTTATCGTGCACTCTGCAGATTCTTTTTTCACTCATCCGTTATGTATCTGTCCTATTTTCAGATGATTATTTATCCTTAACAATTTCCTTTAATACCGCAAACAATTCCTTTGTCTGCTGCTCGGTATACTCTTCCAGCGGCTTTCTGGTCTTTTTGGTCTTGATGATTCCCTGATAGGCAAGAACTGCCTTATAGGCTGCAATGTTATTGACACTGCACAGAGCCTCATTCAGCCTGTTTGTCAGCTGCTGTCTTTCTGCTGCCAGTTTGTAATCATTCTTTTCCAGTGCTTCCCACACAGATTCATAATACTCAGGGATTACCTGGGAGCTTCCGGAGACAACACCGTCACCACCCATGGAAACCACTGCTGTCAGAAGCTGATCCGGTCCTGCCAGTACACTGAAGGTACCATCACTGATCCGCATCATCTGCTGGATCCTTGTCATATCCGGATAGCTGTATTTGATACCGATGATATTCGGACACTGTGCTGCTGCCTTCTCTGCGACCGCTACGGAAATATCATTCATGGCATACTGCGGGATCGCATATAAGTATACCGGGAAATCCTCCGGTACGCTCTTTGCCACACTGACAAAGAAATCTACCAGTCCATCTTCACTGATCTTGAAGAAAGAAGGTGTTACGACAGCGATGCCATCAGCACCTGCCTCTACTGCATGCTTTGCCAGCTCTACCGTATCCTTCAGGTTCCACCCACCTACATGTACATAAACGGGAACTCTGCCTGCGGTCTTTCTGATCACAGTTTCTGCCACGAGCTTACGCTCTTCTACAGTAAGATACATCATTTCACCGGTTGTACCACAGGGATAAATTGCCTGCAGGCCTCCTTTAATGCAGTGTTCAACCAGATTTTCCAGAGATTCTATATCTACCTGATCATCTTCGGTCAGAGGTGTTACAACAGGAACTACAATTCCATTTAATTTTTTCATATGCTGTCCATTCCTTCTTTACATCACTTCTGAAATCTTAACGGCACGCTTTTCTGCTACGCTCTTCTCAACTGCAAGTGCCAGATTCAGTGCCATCAGACCATCCTTCCAGCCAACAACCGGCTCTGTATCATTCAGGATTGCCTGTGCAAAAGCCTTGACTGACTGATAGTTACCATTAATATAGAAGTCTTTCAGTGCCAGCTTTCCAAGGTTGGAATAATTGGGTCTTAAGATCTCTACCGGCACAGCCTGTTCGGTTACTGCCTGAGTTCCCTTATTGGCAAGTCCTGTATCAGAATTGCAGATGACAGAGGGCTTCTGCCACATGAAATCTCTTCCATTATCTGCACTGACCATATTTCTGTCACCACGTACTTCTACACTTTCCATACCATAGCCGCATACCCAGGATCCCAGGGATCCGAGCATCATGGTTCCCACACATCCGTTTTCAAACTGCATGGTCACTGCAAAGGTATGCTGTCCGGGCTGTTTTTCATAACGATAGGCAAATACTTCATCCACTTCGCCGATCAGGTATCTTGCCAGATCAAAGAAATGGCAGGATCCTACACGGAGCAGGTCTGTTTCATTGGTACGATAACCGCCGATAAACTTTGCAGAAAATGCAGAAGGAGCTCCAAAGCCTTCAGAGTCGATCGCACCCTTCATATCATGATAAGCCAGGTTGAAACGCTTATTGAAGGATACACCGATCTTCTTATTATTCTTCTTTGCTGCTTCGATCAGCTTTTCAATATCTTCCTTCTCTGTTCCAAGCGGTTTTTCGGTAAACACATGCAGTCCGGCTTCCACACATTTCAGTGCAAGAGGCGCCTGCAGCTTTGCGATCGTAATAACAAAGGCACAGTCAGCTTCCACATTCCGAAGCATTTCGTCCATATCCTGCCATGACCTTGAAAGACCAAACCGTCTTGCAGCAAAATCTGCACGATCCTTGTTCATATCACAGACACCGACAACCTCGATCTCATCAATATAGGAAATGGCATTGTGGATCATATTGGTGGCCTGCTCGCCGCATCCGATCAGAACGGCACGCACTTTTTTGTCTGCTTTTTCTATTCCTTCATACAAAAACATGTTTTTCCCTTCCTTCCTGCATCCATTTTCCTTTTTCTTCTTATTTAATGGGAAGCTTTAAAACGATCTTTCTGTAAGCATCGCCTGTCTCATTGACCTTGCCTCTGCAGCGGTGTGCGTCCTGAGGGAACAGGATGTAGAACATACCTGCTGTTGCCAGATATCTCTTGCCGCCGCCATAGTAGAAACGGAAATCGGTCTTTTCATCATACTCTTCTCTTACTTCAAGCTGGGTAGCTTCTTCCCACTCGAAGATCTCCTGTCCGGAGAATACAAACTGTACATCCAGGAACTTCTTATGAGTTTCCATCTTGTCACCACTGATATCAGATGTCTCACCTTCCTGTACCATTGCGTACATCTCACTGTCTGTACGATAAGTTCCAACGGGCTTATCTAACAGTGTTTCTACGAATTTCATGCCTTCCTCAAGTCCGGGGACAGCGTCTACATAAGTTTTATAATTCTTGTAATAATCCAGTATCATATCTCTTCTCCTTTAAGATAAAGCCCCTCCTCATTCCCTGCTGCCTTCTTTTCTGTCATCCGATTCGGGGCTGTCTCTTCATTTATTTACTTGTTATAGGTAAGGCCTGCTTCATTGAAAGCTGCCTGCAGGAAGGAACGGATCTCTCCCTCTCTCTTCCACAGATCATCTCCCATATGGGTCCTTACTTCTACTGCTACATGTACTTCCTTAATTCCGGCTGGTGTCTCAGCTTCTGCTGCTGTGCGGAGCATCTTTGCAGCACCCTGAAGATCCAGATAACCCCAGTTCCTATATTCCGGTGCATTGCCAAGCTCCATATGCCAGTCACCATAGCAGGGATTTGACGGATCAGTCACACAGTTGCAGATATGGAACTGTGCCATATAAGGAAGTGCTCTCTTCATGGACTCTTCCAGATCAATCTCCGCCAGCGCTTCATGGGCACTGTCCCAGTGAATGTAGAAGTTCGGGCATTCCTTCTTCAGCCCTTCGAACCAGTCGATGACTTCATGGATCGGACCCATAAGCTGTTTCTTGTGTACATATCTGTCAAGAGGCTCCAGTGTCAGATGCATGTTCTGATATTTGGAAGCTTCCTGTGAAATCTCACAGAAGGATTCAAAAAGCGCCTTCTTGGCATCCTCTCTCTTCTCCGGTGCCACATCCGGTCCGGACGGCAGACCTACATGATAGGCTCCGCTCTCTGCAGCTATCCCAAGGATCTCCTTGGTATAAGCTACTGCACGCTTTCTTTCCTCCGGATTAAGGGCTGATAAATTGTCTCCCTTTTCATTGATATTGGGAGAAGCCCAGATGGTAAGCTGATAATCACGGTCTTCCACGATCTTTCTTACCAGTTCCTGGTTTTCTTTCTTAAAAATAACCGGCAGTTCAATTCCTGTATAAAAGGGAATCTTGGCTACATCAGGAAGGATCTTCTGTACGAAGAAGTTCTCATCCGTTACCGCCGGCATAAAAATCTCAAGCATATGTAATGACGGTGCCAGCTGCTTCATTGATTAACCCTCAACTTTCTTATTCTTGTTCTTCTGGAACAGATTGCTGATAAAAGGCCATCCGATTGCCAGAAGGATCAGTACGATCAGACCGATGGAGATCGGGCCTGTAAACAGCTGTAAGTAGCTGCCATTGGAAAGCATCAGTGTACGACGCAGGTTTGTCTCGCACATATCACCAAGCAGAAGTCCCAGGATCATAGGTCCAAGAGGATAATCATACTTACGGAAGAAGAATCCGCAGATTCCGGCGATAAACATAACGATTACGTCTGTATAGTTTCTGTTCATGGAGTAAGCACCTACACAGCAGATCAGAAGAACTGCCATCTGAATGTACTGGCTCTTGATGGACAGAAGCTTGATACATGCCTTTGCACTGAGAAGTCCAAGAGGCAGGATGATCAGGTTTGCAACGATCATGATGATGTACAGCTTGCATACGAAAGGAGCACTGTTGGAAAGGAGGGTAGGTCCTGTAACCATGCCATACATGGTCAGTGCGCCAAGCAGAACTGCTGTGTTTCCATCTCCGGGAATACCAAGTGCCAGTGCTGTTGTCAGCGCACCACCAATAGATGCGTTATTGGAAGCACAGGTGGTAGCAAGTCCCTCGATAGAACCATCACCGAACTCTTCCGGATGCTTGGATACTCTCTTACTTACATCCCAGGAGATCAGTGCGGAAATATCTCCGCCGGTACCGGGTACGATACCTACCAGGACACCGATCACAGAACCGATCAGTCCTGGGATTGTCATACGCTTGTGTTCCTCCTTCGTAGGAAGGACTCTTTCTTTATCTTTCAGATCGACAATGTCTTTCTTGTTATCATCTTCTTTTTTGTGTTCGAAAATCTGGAACAGCATTTCTCCTACACCGAACAGACCGATCATCACAGGAATGAATGCGATACCGTCCATCAGAGAAATATTATTTCCTACAAAACGCTTGCTTCCAAGCAGGGGATCCAGTCCAACAGTTGCAAGAAGCATTCCTACAAATCCTGTTACAAGTCCCTTTGCAAGAGATGCGTGGGAAACACTGATCATCATTGAAAGTCCAAAAAGTGCCAGCCAGAAATATTCCGGTGAACCAAAGTTCAGTGCCAGTCTGGCAAGTGGTGCACAGGCAACCATCAGTGCAATGGTGGATAACAGACCACCGATCACGGAGTAAATGGTGTTGACACCAAGGGCGAAGCCTGCACGGCCTCTTCGTGAAATCTTATATCCGTCAAAGGTTGTTGCTATTGATGCAGGTGTTCCAGGTGTATTGATCGCAATCGCTGAAATACCACCTGAGAAGATAGCGGAGTTATATACACCAAGAAGCATTGCAAAGCCATAAGTCGGATTCAGTTTAAAGGTCAGGGGAGTGATCAGGGAAATCGCCATAACAGAAGTTAATCCCGGCAGAGTTCCTACTATCATTCCTACTGCCACGCCAAGCAATATGCACAGTAAGCACATTGGATTCATGACGCTTTGTATTGCTGATAAATAATCCATATTCATACCTCTCTGCCTGTTATATTTTCATTAGCTAAACGGTTTTATCCTCAGCTTTCCATTTAGTGGATTGTCAGATTTACCTTCAGGAATACAGAGAACATTACATACAGTACACCGGTTACTGCTGCAGAATAAATAACAGAGAATAAAAGCTTTTCTTTAAAGATCATGCACTGCAGGAACATGAAGATCATACCTGCAATAAGAAAAGGAACAAATTTCCAGAGAACCAGAAACAGTGCCAGATCCGCAAAGATCAGGATCGCTCTGATACAGCTCTGCTTGCTGTCTTCATTTGCAAAGGTTCCTGCAAATGCCTTTTCCGGTTTCCTGATAGACTGAATGATCAGGATAACTCCCAGGATCATGATGATAACGCAAATCGCTGATGGGAAAATTCTTGATCCCGGGTCTCCTGCCGGCGCTGACGCCGGCAGTGTTGTGTTTGCTATATAGAGTGTAATTCCGGAAATGATGATGAACAAAAGTCCGATCACTGTATTTCCTGATAATTTTTTCAACATAGAAGACCCTCGTTTCTTATAATGACTACTGTGCTACGATACCAAGGCTGCTGATCAGTTCTGAGTAATATGTGAAGTCGCTGTCTGCCATCTTCTTGAACTCTTCTGCGTTGTAGTATGTGCTGTCGCATCCTCTTGCCTCACAGAAGGACTTGTATTCATCTGTTTCAAACACTGTCTTTAATGCATCCTGAAGTGTTGCCAGAGTAGCTTCATCAACATCCTTGGGTGCAAGGAAACCAACCCAGCATACTACGTTGATGTCATAACCCTGCTCTTTTGCTGTAGGAACGTCAGGCATTGTTGCACTTCTGTCTTCACCGAATACACCAAGGCACTTCAGATCGCCTGAATCAACATAGGAATAACCTTCACATGTACCAACAACTGCTGCATCTACTTCGTTTCCAAGAAGAGCAGTAAGAGCACCTGTAGCTCCGTCATAAGGAACATGGTTTAAGGAGATGTCTGCCTTGTCAGCAAGTACACATGCTGCAATGTGCCAGATAGAACCGATACCTGAGTTTGCTACTCTTACAACATCAGGATTTTCCTTGCAGTAGCTGATGAAATCTTCCAGTGTTTCGTAAGGAGCATCCTTCGGAACATATAATGCTGCTGACCAGGACATTCCGCATCCAAGAAGGCTTACGCTGTCAGGATTTAAATCTGCATAACCAAGTGCCTGGATCATGGAAAGCTCTACAGGAGCGGTACCAATGGTATATCCATCAGGCTTGGAATTCTGTACATACTGCATACCAACGGATCCGGAACCACCTGTCTTATTTTCAACTGTTACAGACCAGCCAAGCTTGTCCTGCAGAACCTGTGCTACTTCTCTTGATAAAGCATCACTTCCGCCGCCCTCTTTGGAGTGACATACAATGTTTACTGTGTCTGAAGGGAAGGAAGCGCTGTCTGCGCCTGCTGATCCACATGCTGTAAGACCAAGCATCATAACTCCTGCCATAGCTCCTGCCAAAATTCTTCTAAAATCTCTCTTTTTCATACCTTTACCTCTCTTTTCTCTTAGTTTTGTTTTTTGCTATCTTTATCTGCTCCTGTGCAGATCATTTACTGTTTTTCCCGGTTTATTTTGCATCCCCGGTATACTTTTCAGATCTTCTTTCATGCTTCCGTGCATCTGTACTCTGCCATGGTGGCAACACCGTGATTGGCAGCTACTACGATGCTTTCTTTTGCATCCCCTGTCACAAAGATCTGTGCCGGTGCCTGTCCTTCATCCAGAACTGTCTCTTCTGCGATCTGTGTTCTGCCTTCACCATCACAGGTAAAGGTGAACTTCCGCAAAGCCTTGTCTCCTGCACGGCTTCCTGTGATCAGTGCAGGCTTTCCGAAGAACTGTCCACCCCAGAGTACATGTCCGAAGTTTAAAGGAATCTCCAGCTGTCTTTCCATTCCTGCACCAAGGTTTTTAAAGACTGCTGCTTTATTTCCATGAAATTCTTCAATGATCGCAAGTTCTTCTCTGCCGTCTCCATCCAGATCCATATATACGATATCACTGGTATGAACGTTCAGCAGATGCTCTACATTCCACTCACCGTCTTTACAGGTTGCCCGGAAAACACCTTCCGTTCCTCCAAAGTAAAGATCATCGAAGCCCTCTTTGTTCTTTGCTACAAACATGGCATGATGCTTTGTCACACCATCATAGATCTGCCTCATCTCTACTTTGTCTTTTGACGGATCATACTTTCCGATCTCCATGGTTCCTGAGGTTGACCAGTCGTCCTGATTTGTTTTGCTCTTGCAAAGCTTCCCGGCTGCCAGATAAACACCGTCCTTTTCCTGTAACAGCGAAATTCTGTGGACGTAAGGAACTTCTGCAAGTACTGTCCTTTTGCTGACCTCATATCCATCATCTTTCTTCTGCAGATCAGCCTTGATCACTTTAGCTGTCGCAGAATCAAATACCGGATAGAACTCTTCGATGAAAAGGACTGCATTCTCTCCTTTTACATCCAGGATCGCCATGACGCCGCCCTGGCCTCCAAACAATTCTGTCGCTTTTTGTGTGACTGGATCTACCAGATATACCTTACCGCCACGGTTCTCAGATGCTGCTGCGTAATACTCTTTGCCATCCAGTGTGACATCTGTGACTGCGTATAAGCCAGGCACATCTTTGACTAACTCACTCTTTCTGCATTCCAATCTGTCATCACTCCTCTCTTTATAAACTCGTGTAAATATTTTACAAAAATAATGATTTAACCGCTTTTTCCTTCAACCAGATATACTGGAATATCTTTGACCTGCTGTCCATCATTGCTCTCATCCTCTACCAGGAAATCAACCACATATCTGGCGATATCCTTTTTGGAAAAACCAACTGTTGTAAGCTTCGGATCTACGATCTTGGAAGATGCTGTATCATCCATTCCGGTAATAGCTATCTTTTCCGGATCATATAAGCCAGCCTTCTTAAGGTGATTCATAATAAGCACTGCCAGATAATCATTACCTGCAACAATTCCTACCTTACCGTATTTCTCCAGGTTCTCACCACAAATCTGTACTGCTCTGTTCAGGATATCATCATAGTGATCATTCTCATAACTGATCAGGCTTTCATCTACCTGATAATTATATGCGAGCAATGCATCTTCATATCCACGGTAACGGTAATCCTTTCTGCTGAACTGATGAACCTTTGACTTGTAGGGAGGGAAGAAGGCGATTCTTTCAAATCCTCTCTGGATCAGTCTCTCGGTCAGCAGATAAGCGGCTTTCACATAATCAACACGGATACATCTTACACGGCTTTCAAGTTCTCCATAGTGGCGTGCACCATAGAGTGCAACAGGAATGCCACTCTTTGCGATCTTATTGATCTGCTCTGTACTGTAAATGCTGGTTGCCAGGAAAATTCCATCCAGTCTGTGGTCAACGAGTTGGCTTAAGAAAGCATCTTCCTGATGGCTGGTACAAAGGAAAAGGTTATATCCTTTGTCATAAGCGTATTTCTCACTGAAATATGTAATCTCTGCAAATAACTCACCTCGAATGTCATCACATACAAGACCAAGTACATTTGTCTTCTTTGTTTTCAGACTTCTGCCAATGTAGTTCGGATGATAGTGAAGCTCTTCTACCGCCTTGAGCACCGCCTTTCTCTTCTCCTCACTGACATAATTCGAATTGTTAAGCACATATGAAACTACTGATGGGGATACACCTGCCCTTTCGGCAACTTCGTTTCTGGTAACCATTTTCACTCCTGTTTCGGTTTATTTACTCGTGTTTATATATTATATAACACAGAAGAATTTTTGTGTCAATTAAACATATTCGATAAATAACTCCATCAGTTTTTGTGCAAAATTACTATTATGATTCTGTTTGCACTGATTTTTCCTTACAAATTTACCTCCTGCATAAAACCTTTTTTTCTGATATTGTGTGGTTTTTTCTTTTTCTGATATACATGAATTTTGCTGTTTTTCAGATCGCTTTTCAGATTATTTCTTTGGAGAATTTATTGTGTGATGTAAAAAGGGATTTCTGTGAACCACTGAATCATTTCTCTTATAAACATAAAAAAAGTGATTCTTTCGAACCACTGAAGTAAAGAAATATTATGATGAACTTTAGGCATTAAAAAATGCCCAGAACCGGAATCGAACCAGTGACACGAGGATTTTCAGTCCTCTGCTCTACCAACTGAGCTATCTGGGCATAGACTTAAC
>CACXDC010000144.1 GCA_902766365.1 uncultured Lachnospiraceae bacterium
AATCAGATAGTTTCATGCTATTTTTATGCCAGTTATTATTGAATTTTCAAGGTGCATAGGCACTTATTCAAGTGCGAAGTTTGAGATATTTATTTATATATCTGATATAATTACTGTTTACTCTTATTTCAAATTCCTATAAACCAAAAATTGATATAATAACTTATTAGATATTTTATCACAGTGTTTCCTTATAAGCATCACAAATTTATTAATTATGTTCACTTGATTAATAAGTGTAATTCAGTATTAACCATAAGTTAATACAACATTTCAAAACCGGTTCTTCCATGAAAACCCCCTTCTGATTACAATAAGATCAAAGAAAAGAGAAAATTTGAATTTCATAAAATTCAGGTGAAGGAGGTTATGATATGGCAGCACTGATTGCTTATTTTTCAAGGGCTGATCAGAATTACTTCGGCGGTACACTGAAAAATATTTCCGTAGGAAATACAGAACAGGCAGCCAGAATTCTGGAGAAGATAACAGGTGCAGATATGTTCAAAATAGAACCTGTCCAGCCTTATTCAAAGGATTATAATACGTGTATTTCACAGGCACAGGAGGATCAGCGGAGAAATGCAAGACCGGAACTGACACATTATCCGGAAAGCATTGGCCAGTATGATGTGATCTATCTTGGATATCCCAACTACTGGGGAACCATGCCGATGCAGGTATTTACATTCCTGGAGCACTTTGATTTCAGAGGAAAGACGATCTGTCCTTTCTGTACACACGAAGGAAGCGGCATGGGAAGAAGTGAAGCTGATATTAAAAAATTATGTCCTGGTGCTGATATCCGTAAGGGACTTGCCATTCAGGGAAGTCATGCAGCACAGGCAGAAAATGAATTAAAAAAATGGGTAGAAAAGGAGAACTGAAACTATGGTAAAGCAGACAGCAGGAAGAGACGCATTAAATGATTTTGCACCGAAATTCGCAGAACTGAATGATGATGTTCTGTTCGGGGAAGTATGGTCAAGGGAAGACAAGCTTTCATTGAAGCTTCGTTCCGTTGTAACCATTTCCGCTTTGATTGGAAAGGGAATCGTAGACAGTTCCCTGAAATATCATCTGGAATCTGCCAGAAAAAATGGTGTTACCAGAACAGAAATGGCAGAAATTCTGACACATATCGCTTTTTACGCAGGATGGCCGAATGCCTGGGCGGCTTTCCGTATGGCAAAGGAAGTTTATGCCGATGATCAGGAGCAGGAAGAGCATGGCGGATTCTTTGGCCAGGGTGAACCCAATACCGCATTTGCTGAATATTTTGTAGGTAACAGTTACTTAAAGCCACTGACAAATCCAAAAGAAACCGTATTCATTGCCAATGTTACCTTTGAGCCTGGCTGCCGTAACAACTGGCACATCCATCACGCTGATAAGGGCGGCGGACAGCTTCTGATCTGTGTAGACGGAGAAGGCTGGTATCAGGAAGAAGGCAAGGAAGCAAGAAGCTTAAAGCCCGGTGATGTAGTAACCATTCCTGCCAATGTAAAGCACTGGCACGGAGCAAAGAAGGACAGCTGGTTCAGTCATCTGGCAGTAGAATGCCCCGGTGAAAACTGCAAAAATGAGTGGTGTGAGCCGGTATCCGACGAGCAGTACAGCCAGTTATAAGCTGCTAAAGCAAAAGACCTTATAAAAATAAAGAAAGGAAGATAACAATGAGTTCATATGATTTTTATGCACCGGTAAGAGTGCTTTTTGGACAAGGATCCCTGAAAAAACTTCACACACTGGAAATGCCCGGAAAAAAGGCACTTCTTGTGATCAGTAACGGAAAATCCGCAAAAATGAACGGTTCCCTTGCCACTACAGAAGAAGAGCTGACAAAAGCTGGCGTATCCTATGTCATTTACAATGGAATCGGCGCCAATCCCTTAAAGTCAGCAGTTGAAGAGGGTGCAAAGGTCGGAAGAGAAAACGGTGCCGATTTCATAGTAGCCCTGGGCGGTGGATCTGTAATGGATGCAGCCAAAAATATCGCCATGTTTATTCCGCAGTCCTCTGATGATCTCTGGGATTATACCTTTGGTCCCCATGGTGGAAAGAAAACACCGGAAAATCCTGTTCTTCCCTGGATCGCCATTACCACATCTGCCGGAACCGGTTCTGAAGCAGATGCAGCAGGTGTGATCACCAACCCTGATACCTTTGAAAAAATCGGTGTCGGTGGATTCCCGGGTATGTTTGCCACCTATGCAATCGTAGATCCCGAGCTGATGAAAACTGTTCCGCAGGCATACACTGCTTATCAGGGCTTTGATGCTCTGTTCCACTCAGTAGAGGGTTATATCAGCAACCGTCATAACCTGATGGGTGATATGGTACAGAGAGCTGCTATAGAAAATATCGGAAAATACCTGCCAAGAGCCGTAAAGGATGGCAATGATATGGAAGCGAGAGAAAGAGTTGCTTTCGCCAATACCATGTCCGGTTATTCCATGGATGTCACAGCATGTACTTCCGAGCATTCCATGGAGCATGCCATGAGTGCTTATCATCAGCATCTGCCTCACGGAGCAGGACTGATCATGCTTTCCAGAGAATATTTCAGCTTCTGGATCAGCAGGCATGTCTGCGATGACAGATTTATAGATATGGCAAAATTCCTTGGAAAAGAAGATGCCACAAAACCGGAAGATTTCATTACCGCACTGACTGATCTGCAGAAAGCCTGTGGTGTAGCTGATCTGAAGATGTCTGATTATGGCATTCAGAAGGAGGAAGCCATGACACTGGCAAAGAATGCCAGAGAGACCATGGGCAGACTGTTCGCCTGTGATCCCGCAGAAACAACAGATGAAGAAATTGCCGGTATTTATGAAAGAGCATACAGGTAAGAGTTTTCTTGTGATTACTACTCCTATGTGATATTCTGAAAGAGCAGAAATAAATCATATTTCACAAAGAGAGCTAAAATAATGATACCAATTATTATCCCAGCTTATGAACCCGATCAGAGACTGATCGGGTTGCTTAAGGAATTGTCAGAATATCCCTATGGCCCTGTCATTCTGGTAAATGATGGAAGTGGGGCAGCTTATGAAGATATTTTCAAAACGTCAAAAAAGCTGCTTTCCGAAAAAGTTATTCTCCTGACACATGACATAAACAGGGGCAAAGGACGTGCCCTGAAAACAGCATTCCAATATATACTGGAACACCTGCCGGAAGCAGTCGGCGCTGTGACAGCAGATTCCGATGGACAGCACACGAAAACAGCAATCGTGAATGTGGCTGAGATGATGATGCAGAATCAGGGAGATCTGATCCTCGGTGTACGAACCTTTGACAGAGAAGATATTCCCTGGAAAAGCCGTTTTGGCAATCGTCTTACGGAAAAGGTATTTACCTATGTGGCAGGTGTCCATATCAGTGACACCCAGACAGGACTTCGTGGTATTCCAAGAGAGTTTATGAAAGAGCTGCTTACCGTTTCAGCAGATCGCTTTGAGTTTGAAACGCAGATGCTCCTTCTGGCTTCCGGCCAGTATAAGATCAGGGAAATTCCGATCGAGACGATTTATGATTCGAAAGAAGAACATCAGACTCATTTTAATCCCCTGAAAGATTCTGTGAAGATATATGCAGTTCTCGGAAAATGGTTTTTAAGATATACACTGGCATCTTTTTCGTCCAGTATTGTAGATCTTCTGCTATTCACCATACTCTGTCATTTTCTTCGGGGACAACTCACAGGATATGTAGCTGCGGCTACTGTAATAGCGAGGATCATATCCGCAGCTTATAACTATACTGTTAACTATAAGATTGTCTTCAAAAGCAAGGAAAATATGGGAAAAGCAGCATGGCAGTATGCTCTGCTTGCCCTCGTACAGATGGGCATGAGTGCTCTGCTCACAACAGGTGGTGTAAAGCTTCTGCCATTTATACCGGAAGTAGTTACAAAGGCAATCGTTGATACGATCCTGTTTTTTGCCAGCTATCATATTCAGAAAAAATATGTATTTTAAAAAATCCGCAGAACTCAGTTTTCTGCGGATTCTTTATTATGTTCCTTTACAACTTCTATAAACCTGTGTACATCCTCCAGTTCCTCCAGAGGATACAGAATCCCATAAGGGATCGGATGATCCCACTCTACCGGAATCGTTACAAGTCCCGGATGTACATCCTTCCAGCATTCTACAGTAAGCATGACCTTCTGGTTTTCCGCACATCTGTTAAACACACTGAGATCATAAAACTGTGGTGTATCTTCTATCAGGATACCAGGGTAAGCTTCCAGCTCCTTCCGGATGCTGTCCACCACAGCAGAATCTCCCTTTTTCACCATCATTACCGTTTCACCTTCAAGATCAGACAGACTGATCTTTTCTTTTCCGGCAAGTCTGTGCTCTCTTGGCACTGCAATACAGTGCTGATATTCACCAAGCTTTAAAAACTGGCATCTGTTCAGCCAGAGCCTGGAATCACAGACACCGATCAGAAAGTCAAACTTCTTTCCAAGAGCTGCAATTTCAGAGAGGATCCCTTCATGATTGTCTTCGAATGGAACAATATGAAGCTTATACCCGGGAAAATACTGATTCAGACGATACCAGAGATCCATAAAAGGCTTACAGGGATTCAGAAGAGAACTTCCGATACAGAATGTTGTCTCTCCTGCTTCTTCTGCAGCTCTGGCTTCCCTGACCGCATTTTCTGAATAGGTAAACAGAAACTTTGCATGCCGGTAAATTACATTTCCGGCAGGAGTCAGATGAATCCCCTGATTGGTTCTCTGAAACAGCTTCAGATTCAGATGTTTTTCCAGTGCGTTGATCTGCTTCATAACAGAAGGAGGTGAAATATACAGTTTTTCGGCTGCTTTTGTAAAGCTTCCACAATCTGCCACACAGACAAATGCTTTCAACAGTTCATTGTACATGATCCTCCTCCTTTCATTTACTTTCAGAAAAACCCCTTAAGAGTTCTGTTTTCACATATTCTCAAGGGGTTTCATCCTTTATGGTCAGATACTTTCGTTATTATTTACCGTATCTGCAGCTTCTGATACAACTGCACCGGATACGGCTGCTACAACATCCTTTTTTTCATCACCGGAAAGTCCGGTAACATTGATGTTCTTATTTACCTTGGCATCATAGGTTCCTGCCTTTACGATATCAGCAAGGTCAATACCTACGGTTTCCTTCATGGTTTCAAAGAGCTTTGCCATAACACTGGGAACATTGTCTGCTACATTCCCAACACCGTTGCCGCCGTCACCACCGATGATCGTGATCTTATCGATCTGGGTAAGAGGCTCAGCGATCTTTCCTGCGATCTCAGGAAGAACCTGGATCAGCATTTCAGCCATGGCTGCATTATTGTACTTCTGGTAAGCAAGTGCTTTCTTCTCCATGGCTTCTGCTTCTGCAATACCCTTTGCACGGATTGCCTCAGCTTCTGCTTCACCGACCATACGGATACCGGCAGCTTCCTGCTCCTTGGCAAACTTCTGTGCTTCTGCAGTTGCTTTCATGGCTTCTGCTTCTTTTTCACGCTCAAACTTCTCAGCCTCCGCATTCTTCATTCTCTCATACAGCTCTGCTTCTGACTGCTGCTGACGGGCGAACTTTTCTGCTTCTGCTTTTTTCTTAACTTCAGCATCCAGAGCCTTTTCCTTAACCTCGGCCTCTTTCTGCTTTAAGATAACTTCCTTTTCCTGCTTGGCGATGCTGGCTTCCTGAGTAGCAACTTCGATGGTCTTTCTCTGTTCCTGCTCCTGAATGCTGTAGGCTGCATCTGCCTCTGCTCTCTTGGTATCCTCCATTTTCTGGAGCTCTGCCTTCTGCAGGGCAAGTTCATTATTCTTCTTGGCAATTTCACGCTCAGCATTGATTCTTGCGTCATTTGCCTGCTTATCAGCCTCCGCCTTTGCTACAGCGATTTCCTTCTCTGCTTCTGCTTTGGCGATAGCTGCCTTCTTCTTGATCTGGGAAATATTATCAATACCAAGGTCATCGATAACACCATTTCCGTCAGCAAAATTCTGTACATTGAAGCTGACGATATCAAGACCCATAGCTGCCAGATCAGGTTCTGCATTTTCCTTTACCAGGTTTGCGAACTTCTGACGGTCACTGACCATTTCTTCCAGTCTCATACGTCCTACGATCTCACGCATGTTACCTTCCAGAACTTCTCTGGCGATACTCGCTATGTACTGTGTATTCTGATTCAGGAAGTTTTCTGCTGCCAGTGCCAGCTTATCCTTCTCACTGCTGATCTTGATGTTAACGGCTGCATCTACCTGGATATTGATGTAATCAGCGGTAGGTACGGCATTAGATGTTTTCACATCGATTGCGATCAGTTTAAGGCTCAGCTTATCCATTCTTTCGAGGAAAGGAATCTTTACACTTGCCTTACCGATAATTACCTTCTTACGAAGACCGGAAATGATATAAGCGGTATCCGGCGGTGCTTTCTTGTAACCGCTCACAATAATGATAAGCACGAGAACGATTACTACTGCTGCAATGATTGTTCCAATCATTCTGTTACCCTCCTGTGGTTTTTACTTTTTATTAATCCATCAGCTCATTTAAGCTGTCTGAACCCCATTTTCTTCCTTATCCCTGGAATACAGGAATTTCAGGACGATCGGTGTTGAAATTGAAGATACAATGATCAGCAGAATAACCGCTGTAAAGTAAACGGGATCGATCAGATTCATGGAAAGACCCTTCTGTGCAACGATCAGTGCCACTTCTCCACGTGTCATCATTCCCACACCGATCTTCAGAGCATCTTTTCCCTTAAATCTGCAAATCCTTGCCATCAGACCACAACCAACTATCTTGCTTATAAGTCCTACGATCACAAATCCTATAGCAAACAGAAGGATACCACCTGTTACATCATTCAGGTCTGTTTTCAGTCCGATGCTTGCAAAGAAAACAGGCCCGAACAGCATATAGGAATTGATGTCGATCTTTCTCTCAATATATTCAGAATCATTGATAGAACAGAGAATGATACCGGCTACATAAGCACCTGTAATATCTGCAATTCCAAAGTACTGCTCTGCCACATAGGACATGATGAAGCAGTAAGCCAGACCCGCAATGGGGATTCTTCTTGTGTGAGGATATCTCTTGTCTACCCATTTAAATACTTTATAGGAAATAAATCCAACTCCTACAGCAAGCACAAAGAAAAGAATGGTATTTATGACTACTGTGGAAGGTTTGGAATCCGGGTTTTTGAATCCGATAACAAAGGTCAGTACAATAATACCAATGACATCATCAATGATGGCTGCACTTAGAATCGTAGTACCTACTCTTCCTTTCAGTTTTCCCATCTCTTTCAGAGACTGTACCGTAATGCTGACTGAAGTAGCTGTCAGTATCGTTCCTATAAAGACTGCTTCATAAAATTCATTGGATCCCCAGGGTGCAAAACCATAAAAGATCATGTAATACAATGCACCAAGAACTAATGGGATAAATACACCGGCACAGGCGATCAGCGCTGCGATCGGTCCTGTTTTCATCAGTTCCTTCAGGTCAGTTTCAAGACCTGCAGAAAACATCAGAAGGATAACACCGATTTCTGCCATCTGCAGGATAAAATCTGACTGATCGACAAGTCCAAGAACACTGGGACCGATCAGAAGTCCTGCTATGATCTCACCAACTACCTGAGGTGCCCTGCATTTTCTTGCCAGAATCCCAAACAGCTTTGCTGCGATAATGATAATCGCAAGATCCTTCAATATCGAATAGCTTTCCATAATATTTTATCTCCCCATTATGTTATTATATTATGCTTTATTCGTCTTCCTCTTCTTCCTTTGGAAGAGTTACTTCTTCATCGTCAAAATCATCAGCTAAAGACATTTTTTCTTCTTCTGCTATTTCTTCCATGGCATCATCCGGATTTTCAAATTCCTGATCTCCATTGGAAACCTTTTCTCTTACTTTGGCGATCTGTGCAACTTTAACTCCATCATCCAGATTGATCAGTTTTACACCTGAAGTGATCCTTCCAAGCTTGGAAATTTCTGCTACGCGAAGCTGGATGATCGTTCCTGCCGTTGTGATCATCATGATCTCATGATCGTCATTCACGGCCTTGACACCAACAACATATCCTGTCTTTTCTGTGATCTTATAACATTTAACGCCCTTGCCGCCACGCTTCTGTACAGTAAATTCATCCAGATAAGTACGCTTACCCATACCGTTTTCAGAAACGATCAACAGAGAATCTCCCTGATGATCCAGCTGCATACCAATGATCTCATCACCGTCATCCAGGTTCATACCGATCACACCCATGGAACTTCTGCCAGTTGCCCTGACATCCGTTTCCTTAAAGCGGATACACATACCATGCTTTGTTACAAGGAAAATTTCTGTATCTTTATCAGTGATCTTTACTTCGATCAGTTCATCATCATCTCTTAAATTGATCGCTGCAAGACCATTTTTACGGACATTCATATATTCCATCACACTGGTCTTCTTAGCAATACCATTCTTGGTGATCATAAAGAGATTCTTATGTTCTTCAAAATCCTTGATTGGAATGATCGCAGTGATCTTTTCTCCAGGATTCATCTGAAGAAGGTTTACGATTGCTGTTCCTCTTGAAGTTCTGGATGCTTCCGGAATTTCATAGGCCTTCAGTCTGTAAACACGTCCAAAATTGGTAAAGAACATGATATAATGATGGGTCGTTGTCATAAGCAGATCTGCAATGAAATCTTCATCAATGGTCTGCATTCCCTTGATTCCCTTACCACCACGGTTCTGTGACTTGAAGTTATCCACAGTCATACGCTTGATATAACCAAGATTTGTCATGGCAATGATCGTATTATCCCTGGGGATCAGATCCTCCATGGAAATATCATATTCATCAAAGCCGATGACACTTCTTCTGTCATCTCCATACTTGGCTGCAATTTCACTAATCTCTGTTTTAATTACACCAAGAAGCAGTTTTTCATCTGCAAGGATTGCCTTTAATTCAGCAATTTTGGCAAGCAGCTCTTTGTGCTCGTTCTCAATCTTCTCTCTTTCCAGACCTGTCAGAGTACGAAGTCTCATATCTACGATTGCCTGAGACTGTACATCTGTCAGACCGAAACGATCCATTAATCTCTGCTTTGCGATCTGTGTATTCTGACTGCTTCTGATAATGGAGATCACTTCATCAATATTATCAAGAGCGATCAGTAAGCCCTGTAAAATATGATCTTTTTCTTCTGCTTTGTTCAGATCATATTTGGTTCTTCTTGTTACGACCTCTTCCTGATGTCTGATATAATAGATCAGCATATCCAGAAGGTTCATGACCTTGGGTTCATTGTTGACAAGAGCCAGCATGATCACACCGAAAGTATCCTGCATCTGTGTATGCTTGTAAAGCTGGTTCATGATCACATTGGCATTGGCATCACGACGCAGCTCAATCACAATTCTCATACCTTCTCTGTCTGATTCATCACGAAGGTCTGTAATTCCATCTATTTTCTTTAATTTGACAAGCTCCGCAATTTTCTGGATCAGATTTGCTTTATTTACCAGGTAAGGAAGCTCTGTTACGATGATCCTGCTCTTACCATTTGGCATGGTTTCAATATCAGTTACCGCACGTACTCTGATCTTTCCACGTCCGGTACGATATGCTTCTTCACTTCCTCTGGTACCAAGAATGATACCACCTGTAGGAAAATCAGGAGCTTTCACGATAGGAAGGATTTCTTCGATGGAAGTTTCTCTGTCCTCTTCAATCCTGTTATCAATGATCTTGACAACAGCAGCTACTACCTCTCTTAAGTTATGAGGTGGAATATTGGTGGCCATACCAACGGCAATACCGGTCGTACCATTTACAAGAAGATTTGGAAAACGGCTTGGAAGAACAGTCGGTTCCTTTTCTGTTTCATCAAAGTTTGGTACGAAATCAACAGTATCCTTGTTGATATCTGCAAGAAGCTCCATGGAAATCTTACTTAATCTTGCTTCTGTATATCGCATCGCAGCGGCGCCGTCACCATCCACGGAACCAAAGTTTCCGTGTCCGTCTACCAGTGGATGACGAAGGGACCAGGGCTGTGCCATATTAACCAGCGCTCCGTAAATAGAGCTGTCACCATGGGGATGGTATTTACCCATGGTATCACCAACGATACGGGCACTCTTTCTATGAGGCTTATCAGGTCCGTTATTCAATTCGATCATAGAATAAAGGACTCTTCTCTGTACCGGCTTCAGACCATCTCTTACATCGGGAAGTGCTCTGGAGGCGATAACGCTCATCGCATAATCGATATAGGAGGTTTCCATTGTTTTCTTCAGATCTACCTCATGTATCTTGTCAAAAATATTATCTTCCATCTCAAACCTTTCTTTCTTGCCTTGCCTGCAGGAAACTAAATATCAAGATTCTTTACAAATTTAGCATTTTCTTCAATGAATTCACGTCTGGGCTCTACCTTGTCACCCATCAGAGTCGTAAAGGTAAGATCTATTTCAGATTCTGCCTCTTCATTCATGGTAACACGAAGGAGGATTCTCTTCTCCGGATCCATGGTTGTTTCCCAGAGCTGCTCCGGATCCATTTCTCCAAGTCCTTTGTAACGCTGTATCTTATTATTCTGATCACGTCCTACCTCAGCAAGGATTGCATTCAGCTCATCATCACTGTAGGCATACCATACCTTCTTATTCTTTTCCAGCTTATACAGTGGCGGCTGTGCCATATAAACATATCCCTGCTTGATCAGTTCCGGCATGAAACGATAAATGAAAGTCAGCAGAAGTGTAGCAATGTGTGCACCATCCACATCGGCATCCGTCATGATGATGATCTTATGATATCTTAACTTGCTGATATCAAAATCTTCATGGATACCAGTACCAAAAGCAGTGATCATGGCTTTGATCTCCGCATTGGCATAAATTTTATCCAGTCTCGCCTTTTCTACATTCAGGATTTTTCCACGAAGAGGAAGGATTGCCTGTGTAGCACGGCTTCTTGCAGTTTTGGCGCTGCCTCCCGCAGAATCTCCCTCAACAATATAAATTTCACAGTTGGCAGGATCCTTGTCAGAACAGTCAGCAAGCTTTCCGGGAAGACTCATACCTTCCAGCGCTGTTTTTCTTCTTGTAAGATCTCTTGCTTTTCTGGCTGCATCTCTTGCTCTCTGAGCCAGAATGGATTTTTCACAGATCAGCTTGGCAACTGTCGGATTCTGCTCAAGAAAATAAGTAAGCTGCTCACTGACAATATTATCAACAGCACTTCTTGCTTCTGTATTTCCAAGCTTCTGTTTGGTCTGTCCTTCAAACTGAGGATCTTCAATCTTGACACTTACGATAGCTGTCAGACCTTCTCTGATATCATCACCGGTAAGATTGGTTTCACTTTCCTTCAGAAGCTTATTATTTCTCGCATAATCATTAAATGTTTTGGTCAGCGCATTTCTGAAACCTACCAGATGAGTACCACCCTCCGGTGTATTAATGTTATTTACAAAGCTGTAGGAACTTTCTGTATAGGAATCGTTATGCTGCATGGCTACTTCTACATAAACACCGTTCTTTGTTCCTTCAAAATACAGAATATCCTGATAAAGAGGAGTTTTACTCCTGTTTAAATAAGTGACAAATTCCTTGATTCCACCTTCATAATGGAATTCTCTTACAATTGGCTCTTCTCCCTCTTCTACACGAAGATCGGTAAGGACTATTTTAAGTCCCTTGGTAAGAAATGCCATTTCACGAAGTCTCTGCTTCAGAACATCAAATTCATAAACAGTAGTTTCCTGAAAAATAGTAGCATCCGGTTTGAAGCTTACCTTGGTTCCAGTCTTTTCTTTATCACATTCACCATCAATTTTCAGTGGATAACATACATGTCCTTTTTCATATCTCTGTTTATAAATCTTTCCGCCCTGATAGATTTCTACCTCAAGCCAATCAGAAAGTGCATTTACAACAGAAGCACCTACACCGTGAAGTCCACCGGAAACCTTGTATCCCCCACCGCCGAATTTTCCACCGGCATGCAGGATCGTAAATACAACTTCCACAGCAGGAAGTCCTGATTTGTGGTTAATTCCTACCGGAATACCTCTTCCGTTGTCGATAACAGTAATGGAATTATCTTTATTGATGAATACCTGGATCGTATCACAATAACCTGCAAGTGCTTCATCTACTGCGTTATCCACAATTTCATAAACAAGGTGATGAAGTCCTCTTCCAGATGTTGAACCGATATACATACCCGGTCTTTTTCTGACTGCTTCCAGTCCTTCCAATATCTGAATCTGATCAGCTCCGTATTCATTACTCATAAAAAGAACTCCTATTCTGCGTTCTTACGCTAATTTTCACAATTCACTGTTCCATTTGTAACTTTAAAAATCTTATTGATCTCGAAGCGGTTATTAATAAATTCATCAAGACCGGTACAGGTAATGATCGTCTGGATATTTCCTATACTGTTCAGAAGATAATTCTGTCTGTTACTGTCAAGCTCTGACAGTACATCATCTAGCAGAAGCACCGGTGTATCCTTACTGATCTTTTTTACCAGTTCAATTTCTGATAATTTCAGAGATAAAGCAGCCGTTCTCTGCTGACCCTGGGATCCGTACTTTCTGATATCCACACCATTCACAATAAATGAAAAATCATCTCTGTGAGGACCCGTCGTTGTCTGCTTCAGTTTGATATCCTTATCCTGGTTATATTTCATCTGCTTTTCAAAATCTTCGATACTGACATCCGGCTCATAAGCGATCACAAGCTCTTCTTTTCCACCGGACAGTTTTTTATGTATGTCAAAAATAATCTCTCCAAGCTGTTTTACAAACTGTTCTCTTCTTTCAATGATCTTGCTTCCAAAAGAAACAAGCTGGGAATCCCATATATTCAAGGTCTCCTTCAGTTCCGGCTGGAAATACATATCCTTCAGAAGCTTATTTCTCTGACCTATGATCTTGTTATAATGATTCAGATTATAAAGATAAAAGCTGTCAAGCTGACAGAGCTCCATATCAGCAAATCTTCTTCTTTCAGCCGGTCCATCCTTGATGATACTTAAATCTTCAGGAGAAAAGAAAACTATATTAAGAAGCCCCATTAAATCTGCGGCTTTCTTAATTTTCTGCCCATCAATGGCAATCCCTTTTGATTTGTTTTTGCGAAGATGCATATCCACTCTTGTCTCTACTCCTTCTTTTTCAAGATAAGTCCTGATATGCGCTTCCTCTTTATTGAAATTGATAATTTCCTTATCCTTGCTTCCTTTATGTGACTTTGTTGTAGCGGATACATAAATAGCCTCAAGAATATTGGTTTTTCCCTGGGCATTATCCCCATAAAGGATATTGGTTCCCTTATCAAAGCTGATATTCAGCTCTTCATAATTTCTGAAATTTGCAAGCTCCAGTGATTTTATGATCATGTCTTTCCCTAACCTGTAATTTTGATACTGTTTCCGTCGTATTCTACAATATCTCCGTCAACAAGCTTCTTGCCTCTTTGCGTTTCGACCTGACCATTTACCTTTACAAGGCCATCCTGAACAGCAAACTTGGCATCTACTCCTGATTCTACAAGTCCTGCAGCCTTCAGAGCCTGACCAAGCTTGATATAATCTTCTTTTAATCTAATTATTTCCATTTTCTTTTACCCTAAACTGTTCCTGATCAGCCAACTGTTGTGAAGTTAACAGGCAGGATCAGATAAATATATTTCTCTTTGATATCTCTGATAAAGCAGGGAGCCTTGGGATTTACAAGATAAATGTCAATCTCTTCATCATCAATGACCTTCAGGGCATCGATCATAAACTTGGGATTGAATCCGATCATAAGATCCTTTCCCTGCTTGATGATATCAATTTCTTCATCCATGCTTCCTACTGTGGAATTCATTTTAAGCTCCATATTTCCATCAGTAATACTGATGATAATAGGCTTTTTATCTCCTTCCTTCACAAGAAGTGTTGCTCTGTCGATACATTCCAGAAGCTCTTTTTTATTTACAGTAACCTTGGTTTCATAATCACTGGAAAGCATCTGGTCGATCTTGAAATATTCTCCTTCGATCAGTCTTGAAACAACAACTGTCTTGTCAAACTCAAATACAATATGCTTACCGGTAAAGAAGATAGAAACATCCTTGTCCATATTTCCGGAAAGGATCTTGCTGATCTCATTCAGTGTTTTACCTGGAACAACAACCTTTCTGGAAGGGTAATGATTCTTGAGATTGATCTTACGGATAGAAATACGATGTCCATCCAGCGAAACCACTTTCAGAATGTCACCGTCAATTTCAAATAATTCACCTGTCATTAACTTGTTATTATCATTATCAGCGATAGAGAAGATTGTCTGTCTGATCACTTCCTTCAGTGTAAACTGAGATAATACGATGGAATCAATTCTCTCAATGGAAGGAAGATAGGAGAAATCATCACCTGATTTACCAATGATGGTGAATTTTGCCTTCTCGCATGTAATGTTTGTCTTGAAAGAAGAATCCGTAGCAATGGTAATATCATTGTCAGGAAGCTTTCTTACGATATCAAGGAAAATCTTTGCATCCAGCGCGATCTGTCCCTTCTCCTGAATCTCTCCTTCTACAACAGTTTCAATTCCAAGCTCCATATCATTGGCAAGAAGCTTGATCTCACTTCCTGTTGCATCGATCAGGATACATTCCAGAATAGACATGGTTGTTTTGTTGGGAACTGCTTTTGCTACAATGTTTACTCCATTTAATAAATTAGATTTGCTGCATACTAATTTCATTTGTGTATAACTTCCTTTCCGAGAAATGTTGATAAAAGTGACCAGCGCTAAATTATATATATATAAATAATTTAATAATATAAATAGTAGTAGATGTTAATATGTGTATAACCTCTTTATTATACTATTTTTCAGGCAGAATGGAAATGATAACCATGGGGATAATCATTTTTAACCTGAGGATAAAGCTTCTGTTATTCACACTTAAGCAGGATTGATTTTTTTCATAATGACATCAATTCTGTTTTTAAGCTCCTCATTCGTCTTGATATCCTCAGTGATTTTGTCAATTCCGTGGATAACTGTTGTATGATCCTTCTTGTTCAGTGATTTCGCAATACTCTGCAGAGATTCATCAAGCAGCATACGGCAAAGGTACATACAGATCTGTCTTGGCAGGACAAATTCAGAGTTTCTTCTTTTGGAAACAATATCTTCCGGCTTAATACCGAAATGTTCCGCTACTATATTAATGATAAGCTGGGGTGTTACCTGTCTGGAAGCATCTGGAGAAATAATATCTTTCAGGGCTTCCTTTACATTGTCCAGCGTGATTTCCACATTATTTAATCTGGAATAGGCAATTACCTTATTATAAGCGCCTTCCAGTTCCCTGATGTTTGACTTGATATTGGTGGCAATATAGTCAAAGATATCTTCACTGATTACCTTATTATAATTCTCTGCATTCTTTTTCAGAATGGCCATCCTGGTTTCATAGTCAGGCGGCTGGATATCAGCGATCAGTCCCCATTCGAAACGGGAGCGGAAACGTTCTTCTAAAGTTTCCAGTTCTTTTGGTGGTTTATCAGAGGAAAGAATGATCTGTTTGCCGGCAGAATGAAGTACGTTGAAAGTGTGGAAAAACTCTTCCTGGGTACTTTCTTTTCCTATTATGAACTGTACATCATCGATCAGAAGGACATCTACTGTCCGGTACTTCTCTCTGAATTTATTCATTTTGGCAGCATTACCACTACGGATAGATTCGATAACTTCGTTGGTAAACTGCTCAGAGGTAACATAAAGAACCTTCTTGTCCGGATTCTGATCGAGCACAAAATGACCGATGGAATGCATAAGGTGAGTCTTTCCAAGTCCGGGTCCCCCATATAAATAAAGAGGGTTATAGGCTTCTCCGGGTGATTCCGCTACAGCCAGGGAAGCAGAATGTGCAAATTTGTTATTATTACCAACGACAAAAGTATCAAATCTGTATTTGGGATTCAGATTGGCATTTTCGTAGTTGATATTATAAACAGTGCCCGGCTGGGACATCATTTCATCGCTGTTATTATTAACATCTGATTCCAGAACAAAGGAAATATCATAGGTGTGATCCATCATTTCGGAGATGGTTACCTGAAAATAACTCTTATATTTGGAAGAAATGTATTTCAGGGCATGTGCCTGATCGGAAGGAATCATGATCGTTACTACATCATCCTTGACACTGTGGAAAGAGAGTGGTTTTACCCATGTATTATAGGAAATATCAGAAAGATCGTATTCATTTCTCAGTGTTTCCTTGATTAAATCCCAGTTTTCTTCAATAAAATCCATAATACTTCCCTCATATAAACATAATGTAGAAACAAATTTCCTCACATACTATATTAATATAAATGGGTATAAATTTCAATCGGGAATCTTATCCTCAAAGTTTTCCACAATTTATCCACAAATTGTGGATATGATGATATCCTGTATTTTTTGTTGATAACTTTGTGGATAAAAAAAGCGCTGTTTTCCTTGACGGAAGCGGTTTCTTCTTATATAATCTTAAATGATATTTTCACAAGAACCAAATATTTGTTTACCTTAAAATAGATTAAGGTTTCGTAAAGGAGGTGTATCGTAATGAAGATGACATTCCAGCCTAAGACAAGACAGCGTTCAAAGGTTCATGGTTTCAGAGCCAGAATGAGTACTCCCGGTGGAAGAAAAGTGTTAGCCGCTAGAAGAGCTAAAGGAAGAAAAGTATTATCAGCATAAGGCCGCATTATGTGGCCTTTTTTTTCACGGAGGTCTTTAAAAATAATGCAGTTTTCCGAATCATTAAAAAGAAATTGTGATTTCCAGAATGTTTACAGAAATGGCAAATCTTATGCCAACAAATATTTGGTCATGTATGTAATGAAAAATAATTCAGAGAGAAACAGACTGGGAATATCCGTAAGTAAAAAAGTAGGAAACAGTATTATCAGACACAGAATAACAAGATTGATAAGAGAAAGTTACAGACTACAGGAAAATATATTTAATAGTGGTTTAGATATAGTAGTCATAGCCAGAAACAGTGCTTCTGCCATTACCTATCAGGAGACAGAAAGTGCTTTATTACATCTTGCAAAGCTTCATCATATTATAAATATGATGAAACTGGAAGCGGAAACAGAGGATAAGGCTGATCCGCAAATTTGAAAAAGAAAATGAAAAAATTATTGATTTTATTGATTCTTTTCTATAGAAAATATATTTCTCCTCTCAAAAGTACAAAATGCCCTTACTTTCCGACCTGTTCGGAATACGGACTTGAGGCTGTAGAAAAATATGGTGCTTTTAAGGGGGGATTTCTTGCTTTATGGAGAATTATCAGATGCAATCCTTTTTCAAAGGGTGGCTATGATCCGGTTCCATAGGGACAGGCTTTCTGTAGAAGAATAAATCAGGAGGAGCAAATTTTGTCAGGAATTATATTAACCCCATATGATGGTGCTATTTTAGGACCAATCGCCAAAGTATTAGGTTATCTTATGGAGGGTATTTTCTTTGTACTGGACAAGATTGGAATTCCAAATGTAGGTCTTTCCATTATCCTGTTCACTATTGTGATCTATCTTCTTTTAATGCCTCTTACGATCAAACAGCAGAAGTTCAGTAAGCTTTCTGCCAAGATGAATCCTGAACTTCAGGCAATTCAGGCCAAGTATAAGAATAAGAAGGATAATGATTCCATGATGGCCATGAATGCAGAAACTCAGGCAGTTTATGCAAAGTATGGTGTATCACCTTCCGGAAGCTGTATTCAGCTTCTGATCCAGATGCCTATCCTGTTTGCACTGTATCGTGTTATTTATGCAATGCCTGCTTATGTAACAAAGATCGGAGATACCTTCCGTGTACTGGCAGATCAGATCATTGCATCAGATAAAGGAAGTTTTCTTCTGAATTCCGAAACAAGTACGATTGCCAGTGCGGTAAAGATGTACAGTAAGAATCTGGATGCCAATCTTTCCAATGGAATCATTGATGTACTGAATAAGCTTTCTTCTTCTGATATGAGTGAGATTTCAGCACATTACAATCTGGCAGATCTTACTTACAACGGACAGCTCATTTTAAGTAATGATTCCACGAGAGGTCTGATCGATACTTACAATAACTTCCTTGG
>CACXDC010000145.1 GCA_902766365.1 uncultured Lachnospiraceae bacterium
ACCGGAAATTGCAAGCAGGTGCGCTATGCCATTTCTCTGATATCGTTTTTTGATCTCTCCCGCAAGTGCTTTCTTCTCGCCAAGCACCATTGTCTTCATTAAGGAAGCATTCTCTGGCGAAAGCTGTCTGTCAAAGGTTTCTGACATCTTCTTCCTGATCTGAAACAGAGCTTCTTTTCCCTTCTGATACTGTTCTGATTTTTGCTGGATAATTACCTGATTAATCTGAAATGATATTCCTGATATACGATAATAAGATCTTGCATCGAACTGCCCCGGATTTGAGGCTTTTCTGAAATTCCGGATCTTTCCTGTGATCCTGATATCGCTTCCGGTCTTTGGAAGCTCCTGTCCCTGCTTTAAATAGCAGAGAACCTTCTTTCCTTCTGCATCCATCTGCCCGAAAGCATTATCTGCCTTCAGCACTTCCAGATACACTATTTTCTTTTCTTCCCCGCCTGTTACCCATTCCTTGTCATACACTCTCCCCGTCAGAGTACATTCCGTCTCTTCCCATTCCTCTTCCAGCTTCCCGGATCCACCGGTCAGCGTTCCGAGAAAAAGGAGCAGAATGAGCAGCAGGCACACATAACTGAGTGGTCTTTTGCGCATGCTCCTCCTTTATCTGATCTTATCCTGATCTACTCCTGATGCCATCATTTCACCATATCCAGATTCCGTTCAAACACGGTAGACAGGTTGATATTTTCCCTGTAATTCACATTGGTTTCTCCGTTCACGGAAATCTGTACCTTATTCACGCCAGCCAGCTCGATCAGAGAATTAGTGATCGCATAGACTGTTACCTCCGGTGTGACATTATAGATCTGATTCAGAAAGTTCTCATCCAGATTGACATAACAGATGCCATCTCTGACTGCCACACTGACAATCTTTGTAGCCGGATTCACGACAGGCCCGTCTTTTCTTCCTGCTGCAAGTCCGGTATCATCTGCCTGCGGTCCTGCGATCAGCTCTTCTACCACCAGTCGTTCCAGCGAAATATTACTGTTATATACTTTCGTCCGGCTGACTGCCTGAAGCCCTGTTCCATCCTCATTGGAAAAGTATAGCTGCAGTCTCACCTTCTCATAGGTATTGATCTCATTTCCTGCATTGTCGATAAAAGTGTCTGCACTCATAACCCCGACAACACTTCCGGAAGCATCCACAAGAGGTTCCCCGTCTACCAGAAAGGAAACATACTGCACATCCTTTATCTGGGAAAGAGTTCTTACGATCGCCGCCCGGTTCAGGATCTCTGTGATCATTTCCTGTTCCCGGTAAGTCGTGCTGAAATCCAGGATCAGCTGTCCGTCCTTAAGCTGCATGGATAACAGCTCAAAGCTGCCTGCCAACGGTGCATGATACTGGAGCTTTTCCGGCACCGTTCCAAGCTGCGTGACCAGTTCTTCAAGAAGGCTGCCTACGTCTGTGTTCTCTGTCACATAGTCCTCGGAGATCACACCGGTTTTGTCATGGTTTACATAATATACCTGATAATGATACTCTTTCTTTTCTTCCTGCTCTTTTCCGCATCCTGCCATCATAAAAAGAAACAGCATGCAAAAGAAGCAGAAAAGGATGGTCATTTTTCCCGTTAATCTTTTCATCAAAAACTCCTCTACAGCAGACTGTGTGTCAGCGGGATCTTCACAAGAAATCTGGTACCTTCCCCAAAGATACTCTCTACCTTAATGGATCCCCTGTGAAGCTGTACTGCATTTTTCGTAATGGCAAGTCCGAGTCCTGTTCCCCCGATCTCCCTGGAATGAGACTTATCCACCCGGTAAAACCTGTCATAGATCCTGTTTAATGACTCTTCCGGAATACCAATTCCCGTATCTTCTACTGTAATGGTAAAATACTGGTGATCCGCATCCAGTGTCACAGTCACCTTCCCATGCTCTTTATTATATTTAATAGCATTTTCAACAAGATTGGTAAGGATCAGTGACATCTTCACTTCATCTACCTCGGCAATAACTTCCCTGGTACTGACAAGCAGAAGCTCAATATCCCTTTTCCTTGCAATGGGACGCAGTCTCTTTAAAATGATCTCTGCCAGTTCATTCATATTGACGCTGGTAATATTAAGTTCAGCCGCTGACTTGTCCATTTTTACAAGTGCCAGAAGATCGTTAATGATCTTGTCCTCCCGTTCGATCTCCTCTGCAATATCTTCAAGGAACTCCCGGTACAATTCTGCCGGCACATCCTGCTGTGCAAGCAGGGAATCAGCCAGCACTTTTACAGAGGTGATCGGCGTTTTCAGCTCATGGGATACATTGGCTACGAAATCCTGCCTGGAGCTGTCTATATTCATCATCTGATTATGTAAAAAGTTAAATGCACTGGCAATGTGCTCTGTTTCCTGATAGGTCGGTACGGAAATATCTCCATCCATGTGTCCGTTTCCAATCTCTGTGATCGCCTTTGTGATCCGGTCAAACGGTCTGATCAGTACATTTGCCAGCACCACGGCAATGGCAAATACCACTGCCACCATAATGATCTCCAGGATCAGTGCTTTCCGGTTCAGCACATCCATGGTCGCCGTGATAATATCCGTAGAAACACTGGTCAGCATAACACCTCTTGTCAGCTCTGTCCCCTCCGGTACACCTTCTGTTTTATTTTCAGCCGTCACGGTTTCCGTGATCGGTGTTGTAATCTCAATAAAGCCATTATTCCTGTCATACTTGGACATTCCTGTCCCCTTCAGGCATTTAATGACCTCCTCTGAAATAATAGTTTTCCCTTCACTGATTCCATAGGTATCTTTGATGATTTTCAGATTGCCGTTGATGATCAGTACACGGCCACTGTAAAGATTGGACAACTGTTCGAGCTCCGCATTGATAACCTCAGAAGATGTGTCCTGCAGATAATTATAGGTGATCAGATGATTGGCAATGATCTTTAACTGATTCTGGACATCCGACTGCCGCACGTCAACAGCTCTTGCCTCATAATTCTGTAAAATTCCCGCCTTGATAATATAGGCGGGAACAAGCCCCATTAAGAGAATGATGAGAAACAGACGTACCTTCAGGCTTCGCCAGATTCCCAGTTCCTTCAAAAAAGCGGTAATTTTCTTTTTCATAGCTGTCCTCTAGGCAAAGTAGTACCCAACACCCCACTTGGTATGTACATATCTGGGTTCGCTGGGATTTTCCTCAATTTTTTCACGCAGACGGCGGATATGCACATCCACGGTCCTTACATCTCCCGGATAGTCCGTACCCCATACCAGCTTAAGAAGTGCTTCCCTGCTGTATACCTTGTTGGGATTCAGGATGAGAAGCTCCAGAAGTTCAAATTCCTTGGCTGTCAGATTAATCTCCCGGCCTGCTACATATACCCTTCTTCCATCGCAGTCAAGACGCATGTCTCCCCGTTCAATGATCTTCGTCTCTTCCTTTGTTTTTGGTGCAGTCCGCCTCATAATGGCCTTCAGTCTTGCCTTTACCTCCAGAATATTAAACGGCTTCGTGATATAATCGTCTGCACCGTACTCAAGTCCGAGGATCTTATCCATATCCTCCCCCTTGGCTGTCAGCATGACGATCGGCACAGAAGAAAACTCCCTGACCTGCTGACACACTTCAAATCCTGTCAGCCTTGGAAGCATCACGTCCAGCAGTACAATATCATATTCTGTATCCTTTATCTTCTGCAGCGCCTCTTCTCCGTCATAGGCACATTCCACTTCCATACCGTCCTGTTCCAGACTGAACCTGATTCCCTTTACGATCAGCTTCTCATCGTCCACAACCAAAACCTTCTTCGCCATCTTTCCCTCTTTTTCTGCCGCATTCTGCGGCTTTCTGATTCCACACTGAATCATCCGGCAGTAATAAGATCCCTGATCTTTCCAAAAAGACCTTCCTTGATCCCTTCCACCTTCATAATATCCTCTATCTGTTCAAATCTTCCTGTACTTTCTCTGTAACTGATAATACGTCTGGCTTTTCCTTCTCCGATTCCGGGAAGCGTACACAGTTCCTCAAGGGACGCCGTATTGATATTTACAAGTCCTGTTGTCTTTTCTGCCGGCTGTGCTTCCATCTGCCCTGTACCCTGCAGTCCGTCTGCCTGGCCTGTTTCTCCATCAGACTGCTTAAGAAGTTCTTCTGTCAGCGTATCCTGGCCTGTTTCTTCAAAGCTTCTGACCTCATCCTCAGTCGGAATATAAAACCGTTTTCCATCCGTGAGCATCCCTGCCTGGTTCACATATTCCTCACAGGCTTCCGGTAAGAATCCACCGGCTGCTTCCACTGCCTGATATACCCTGGCGTCTCCTGCAAGTTCATAAACTCCCGGTTTCTCCACAGCTCCGCAGACATACACAAATATGGTCTGACAGTCAGTTATCTGCTGACTGTTCTGCAGATCCCGTTCCTTCTTATCTGATGCATCCAGAATCTCTGACCCTGGATCCGCTATGACCGCACTGTCTGCCCGATCAGGATCTCCCTTTCCGTCAAAACCGGACTTCACACCCGTTTCCACCATATCCTGTTCTTCTTCTGTGAAAAGCTCAGTCTTCCTCTTTTCGCATCCGAAAAGCAGACACCCGGTAAGTACCAGCATACCAAATAATATCTTATATTTCTTTTTCATCGTTCTACTCCTTCCTGCACACAGCAAAAAGGCCCCCTGTATCACGACTGATTAATATTGTAAAGGTTTTTCACAGGTTGCGCAAGTGGTATTGACAACATAAAAATATGACCTTATTCCCATTTAAATACCACTACCCCCACAATAGCAACTGCCATTCCGATCATCTTTCTGACAGAAAATGGCTGCTTCTCCACTCCAAAGATGCCAAGCAGTTCAATCAAATAAGCGACCAGAAGCTGGGCGATCACGATCAGCATGACCGCTCTTGCAGGCCCCAGCATTTCCATACTGCGGATCACCGTATAGGTGATAAATGCCCCGATGGCTCCTCCAAGGAGCATATACTTTGGTTCTACCCTCGTAAGTGCCATAAAAGAAGTCCTGTCTGTAAACAGCCAGGCACAAAGACAGACGATGAGTGCAGAAAACTGCACAAAGGCGCTGGCCACCCAGATACTGGACGATTTCGTAACACCTGTATTAAAAACCCCCTGTACACTCATCAAAGCCCCGGAAATGACTGCAATCAAAAATCCAACCATATCAGAATCTCCTTACGTTTTTATCCGTAATGTATCCTGTATGGCTGGATTTTATACATGATCAGTCTGTCTGATCCGCTATTCTTCCGCCTGCTCTTCCTTCTGTGCTTCCTCTGTATAGTATTCTTCATCCAGATACTCTACATCTGTTTCTTCCTGCACATCTTCGATATAAACTTCTTCATATTCCTGTCCTGTCACCTGCTGCATGATCTGCTCTGACAATTCTTTCAGCGCATCATTGGCATCTGTTCCATTCCATACCTGGGAAAATACACGTTCAAGTAACACCCAGAAATTACTGGTCTCGATCATTTTGGGCATAGCCACGGAATGATCATACGCTTCTGCAAACATGGAAAGTGCCTCATTTCCATAATCCACGTCCCTTGCTGCTGATACCTTGCCACTTCTTGCATAAAGACTGTCATTGTATCTCGCAGTCAGGAAAAAGGCAAAATCATTGGCATCCTCCTGATGAGTTCCATAACCATTCACAACCACACACTGCGTCATGGAAAGCGGCCTGGTCTCCCGGTCCGCATCAATATCAGGAAGAAGGGCGATTCCATACTCATAAGGAAAGCTGCCATCTGCTCCGGCCTGCTCCAGTGTACCGACCACATCTGAAGTAGCTACTGTAAACACCTGCCTGCCTTCCATAAATTCATTGATCACGCTCTCGTAACTGATCTCGCTGGTATCTATGGAAAAGAACTGGTTCAGTTCCTCATAAGCCCTCATATTCCGGATCGCATTCAGATTATAAATGTCAATCTGGGAAGTATCGTCTCCGGCGTCGCCGCCCATCTTAATCGCATTTCCAATAAAGAAATAATTATAGAAAACATCTGTCACATCCCACTTGAAGACACCCTCTACTGCTTCCGGTGCATCATAGCTGTCAGCAAAGGTTTCCATATCCTCCAGTGTCTTTGGAAGGATCTCCTGCACCCGTGCCTCGATCTCTTCCTCTGAAAAAGAAGAGGTTTCCTCTGCAGTGCCATCATCTGTACTTCCTGATTCAGATGATGTATCTATACCCACCGTATCTTCCGGAATATTCCCGGCATCCGCCTGCTGCTGTGCTTCTTCTCCCACTGCTGCATCTGCCTCTGCCTGGAGCTGGCTCTCTGCCAGATCCTTCAGATACGTTTTATTATAAAGAAGAGCACTTGTTTCAAAATAAAAGGGATATCCGATCACCTTTCCCTGATAAGTAGCTGCTGAAAGTCCCGTATCTCTGTAGGTATCCCTGAGGGATGTCCTCTCCCTGAGCTTTACCTCCTCTGCAAGCCCTGCCAGATAAGCCTTTTCCAGCGAATCATGGCTGAGAATATACAGATCCGGCATCTCTTCTCCGGAAAGGGACGCAGTATTGATCTGCTCCAGATACTCCGGACCGGACTGCAGCACCGGTACGATCCTCACATCGTGATTTTCATTGTAGGTAACTGCTGCACTGGTAAGATAAGAGGTCAGTGCTTCATCTGTATACCAGAGATACAGTGTATCCTTTCCTCCTGTAAAAGCAGAAAAGTCTTCTGCCTGCTTTTCACTGACCCTCATGCCTGATCTGGCAATCCCAAAAGTCAGAAGAGAAACGGCTGCAAGAAGAAGAGCAGCCGCCAGTCGTTTCTTAAAACCCATAAATCATACTCCATTTACTGTAAACAGGATGTCAGAATCTCCATCATTTTGTCCACGTGCTCCTCTTCAATGATAAGAGGCGGTACAAAACGGATGATATTCGGTCCTGCATTGATCAATATCAGTCCCTTTTCCAGGGCTTTTCCTATGATATCACCTACCGGTCTGTCAAAAACAAGTCCCTGCATCAGCTTGACGCCTCTGCGCTCTGTGATGAAATCATACTTTTCAACCAGCTCATCCAGCCGCTTTGCCAGATAATCGCCGATCTGGTTTACATGTTCTATTATATGGTTCTCCTCAAATAAATCAAGTACCGCATTGATAGCAGCACCCGCAAGAGGATTTCCTCCATAGGTCGTTCCGTGGTCACCGCTTGTAAGCGAATGGGCAGCCACCTTTTCTGTCAGCATGAAGGCTCCTACCGGCACGCCGCATCCAAGCGCTTTGGCGCTTGTCATGATATCCGGCTTAATCCCGTATCTCTGCCATGCATAATACTCACCGCATCTTCCCATACCGCACTGGATCTCATCCAGGATCATCAGGATATCCCTTTCCTCGCACAGTGCCTTTACCTGCTTCATAAACTCTTCTGTGGCAGGATAAATACCACCTTCTCCCTGTACCGTTTCAAACAGGATCGCACAGGTCTTATCTGTCACCTGATCCAGAACACTCTGGAAATCATTCAGTGTGGCAAAGCGGATATTGCCGATCATGGGTTCAAAGGCTTCCCGGTATTTTTTATTTCCTGTGACAGAAAGAGCTCCCATGGTCCTTCCATGGAAGGAATGCTCCATGGCAATGATCTCATGATCTGTGCTGCCATCCTTAAGATAAGCGTACTTTCTTGCTGCCTTAATGGCTCCTTCAATGGACTCTGCCCCACTGTTGGTAAAAAAGACTCTGTCCATCCCGGATACCTTTTTCAGCTTTTTGGCAGCCTCAATAGCCGGTACATTATAATAATAATTGGAAGTATGGATCACCTTGTCGATCTGATTTTTCAGGGCATCATTATAGGTCTGATTCCCATAACCAAGGGCAAATACGGCGATACCTGCACAGAAGTCCAGATACTTCTTTCCCTCCATATCATAAAGGTAAACGCCCTCTCCCTTATCCAGCACTACCTGAAAACGATTATAAGTATGAAGAAGCGCTGCCTCCGCATCTTCTATATATTGCTTCATTGATTCCATATCTGCTTATGTCCTTTCTGATTCCATTCACAGTCCAGGAGACTGCCAGCACGCATGTCTGATCTCCGCCTGCTCTTTTCTCTTCTAGTCATGCTGCTCCAGAAGCTGTTTATCCTCGTCTCTTAGGATCATGGTTCCCACACCGGAATTGGTGAAGATCTCAAGCAGGAGACAATGAGGGATCCTTCCATCCAGAATATGGACTCTGTTGACACCATTCTTCACGGCAGATGCACAGTTTGCAAGCTTTGGCAGCATACCACCGCCGATCACACCGTCACCGATCAGCTCTTCTGCACCGGAAGCTGTGATCCTGGAAATAAAACTGCTCTTGTCATTGATATCTCTGTACAATCCTTCAATATCTGTCAGGAACACCAGCTTATCTGCACTGATCGCCTTGGCGATCGCACAGGCTGCATCATCCGCATTGATATTATAGGTAGCAAACTGATCATCCAGGCCGATTGGTGCAATGATCGGGAGGAAATCCTTCTCCAGAAGATCATACAGGATCTTGGGATCTACTTTTGTGATATTTCCGACATAACCGATATCCTGTCCGTCTGCATATTTCTTCTCCACCTGCAGAAGTCCGCCGTCCTTGCCACTGATACCAACGGCCTTGACACCGAGCTCCTCCACCATGGTCACAAGCTGTTTATTGACTCTGGAAAGCACCATCTCTGCGATCTCCATGGTCTCATCATCTGTCACACGCAGTCCGTTTACAAATTTTGCCTCCTTGCCGACCTTGCCGACCCATTTGCTGATGGCCTTGCCGCCGCCGTGCACGATGATCGGTTTAAATCCAACTAACTTCAGAAGGGTAACGTCCTTGATGACATTTTTCTGCAGTTCTTCATTGCTCATGGCAGAACCGCCATATTTGACTACAATGATCTTCCTGTTAAATTTCTGTATATAAGGAAGTGCCTCAATCAGTACCTCTGCCTTCCGTAATACCTGTTCCATATCCTTTTCCATGTTCTTATCTCCCCTGCTTTTCTTTTCTTATGCTTTCAGAAGCCCTGTTATCAGCTCCTATAATCAGCATTGATCCTGACATAATCATAGGTAAGATCACAGCCCCACGCTGTTGCGCTTTCCTCTCCGTTCTTCATATCCACAACCACGGTAACCTCCGGCTCGGAAAGGATCTTTGTTGCTTCCTCTTCGCTGTAGTCTGTTGCCACGCCGTCTTTGTAGATCTGGATCCGTCCTGCTTTGCTTTCAAAGAACAGTTCGATCTTCTCCGGATCAAATATGACACCACTGTAGCCAAGGGCACATAAGATCCTTCCCCAGTTGGCATCATGTCCGTAGATCGCAGCCTTGGTCAGACTGGAGCAGATCACAGATTTGGCGAGGATACGGGCATCCTGCTTGGACGGTGCGTGAATCACCTTTGTTTCAAAAAGAGCAGTTGCTCCTTCTCCGTCTCCTGCCATCTTCTTTGCCAGGGTTTCATTGATCTCATGAAGTGCCTCGCAGAAGGCTTCGTATTCCGGACTGTTTTCTCTGATCTCCGGATTCTCTGCCATACCGTTTGCCAGTACAAGCAGGGTATCATTGGTAGAAGTATCCCCATCTACTGAGATCATATTAAAGGTATCTGCAACATCCGCCTTCACTGCCTTTGTCAGCAGTTCTTTGGAGATCACAGCATCTGTTGTGACAAAAGCCAGCATGGTGCACATATTGGGATGGATCATACCGGATCCCTTGCACATACCGCCAAGCGTTACTGTCCTGCCGCCGATCTCGATCTGCACAGCGATCTCTTTATTCTTCGTATCTGTCGTCATGATCGCTTTGGATGCTCTCGTTCCGGCGTCCAGATCTCCCTTTTTACCCTCTGCCAGCTTTTCAATACCGCTTACGATCCTGTCAATGGGAAGCTGCATGCCGATGACACCGGTAGATGCCACAAGCACAGCTTTTTCAGAGATAGAAAGTGCCTCTGCTGCCGCTTTTGCTGTCTGCTCACAGTAGGAAAAGCCTTCCTTGCCAGTGCAGGCATTGGCAATACCTGCATTGATCACAACCGCCTGTCCGTAAGGGCTTTCCTCTACTACCTTCTTGTCAAACAGAACCGGCGCTGCCTTCACTACATTGCTGGTAAAGGTACCTGCCAGTACACAGGGCTTTTCACTGTAGATCAGTGCCATATCATCCCTGTCCTTATATTTGATCCCTGCTGCCACGGCTGCTGCCTGGAATCCCTTTGCTGCCGTAACACCGCCTGTAATCTTTTTCATCGTAAGAACTGCCTCCTTGTTTTTCTATTTATTGTAATTGATGATGTTTTCCCTGTTCAGCACAAAATCATAATAATTCAGATCTTCTCTCTTTGTCCAGCCAATTTCCTTCCAGAACGCATTGCCGATATCATTCTCGGTAAAGGCGATCAGGGAAACCTTGCTGATCTTCTCCTTCTCCAGTTCTTCCATACATCTGACAACCATGCTCTTGCCGATGCCTCTCATACGGCAGTCCTCCCGGACACAGACATGATAAAGGCACCCTCTTCTGCCATCGTGTCCGCAGAGAATACTCCCTACGATCTCTCCATTCTCCACCGCTACTACACTTGTGGTCGGATTTCTCTTTAGGAAACGCTCCACTCCTGTCCGGGAATCATCAATACTCCGGATGGCAAAGCCCTTGATCGTCATCCACAGATCATGAACGCCCTGATAATCTTCTATGGTCATTGTCCGTACAATCATTTCTCTATTCCTCTCCTGTCAGATGCACTGTCCGGTATTCATGTCCCGTAAAGGGCAGGAACTTCTCAAGTACATCCTTTGTCCTAAGCTGCAGGCTTGCCGTATTCACGCAGGGGTGGCACCCCAGATATTCTTCCTTCAGCACATCCTCATCGATCAGCAGATTAACCTGCCTGTCCGTATCATTCATCAGTCCCATGATACTCACGGCACCCGGATGGATATTCAGGAACTTCACCATATATTCTTCAGAAGCAAAGGAAAGCCTCGCACTGCCGATCTGCTTTGACAGCTCCTTTGTCTTAAACTTTTTCTCCCCCGGCATCATCAGAAGATAAAAAGCTGTCTTCTGGGAATTGCACAAGAACAGATTCTTGCACATACGGATATGTAACAGTTCATCCACGCCCCGGCAGGCTTCCATGGTCTCCATAGGCTCATGGTCAAGTCTCTTATAGGGGATCTGCAGTTCCTTCAGCAGCCGGTATACCGCCATTTCCTTTTCTTCCCGTCCTTCCGGGGAAGGAATATCTTCATATAATGTCACATCATGGATTCGTTCGTTCATGATCTTGTCTTTTCCTTTTATATTTGTATTGATTTATTTACTTCCGGATATTCTCATCCATTTCTCTTCCTCTTCGGTCACAGTCCCTACAGATGAAGTCCCTTCGTCTCCTCACAGCCAAGTGCAATATTCAGACACTGGATTGCCGCACCGGATGCCCCCTTGCCAAGATTGTCAAACTGGGAAGAAAGCAGGATCCTGTCCTCATTTCCTGTGACATAGATCCGGAGGCTGTCCCTGCCACTCATGGCATTACCTGCAAGCATATTGGCACTTTCTTCTTCCGCGCCGAAAGGCATCACTCTTACGAAACGGCTGCCTGCATAAAACTCAGCCAGGTATTTCCATACCTCCTGCGGTGTTTTTCCTTTGTTCATCAGTTCTGTATATACAGGAACAGAAACCACCATGCCACTGTAATAATCCGCTACGATAGGGGAAAACAGCGGTTCTCTCTTAAGCCCTGGTATTTTCTTCATCTCTTTCAGATGCTTATGAGCCTGGGAAAGTGCATATTCTCTCGGTGCAAGAAGGGCATCCTCCCGTTCTTCTGCCTCATAGGCTGCGATCATCTTCTTGCCACCACCGCTGTAGCCGGAAATACCAAAAGCACTGACCGGATAATCTGCACTGATCAGTCCCTCTGCCACCATGGGATATACCAGGGAAATAAAGCCTGTGGCATAGCATCCCGGAACTGCGATCCTGTTTCCAGTCGCGATTGCCTCCCTGTGTGCCTTTGACAATTCGGGGAAACCATAAGCCCAGCCTTCCATGGTCCGGTGTGCTGTAGAAGTATCAATGATCTTCACATGATCATTCTCTACCAGAGAAACGGACTCCTCTGCTGCAGCATCCGGCAGACACAGGAAAGTAATATCTGACGAATTGATCAGTTTTTTTCTTTCTTCCTTATCCTTACGCAGCTCCGATGAAATAGGAAGTAACTCCACATCATCCCTTTCTGCAAACCTTTCATGGATCCGGAGTCCTGTCGTTCCTTCACTCCCGTCAATGAATATTTTCACTTTCCCGCTCATTCCTTTATCCTCGTTTCCTTATTTAATAACAATAATAATACTCTTTCACGCTTTAAATCTCAACAGAATAATAGGAAATAATTCCATTCTGTTTTCTATTGCATAACTATACACCTTCAATGCATATTATTCAATAGTTTTTTCATTTTTATGCAGAATGATAAAATAAATCTTTTATTTATGCAAAATAAGGGTTGCATTTCCATTTGGAAAGGAGTATGATGTACCCAAACGAAAAATTAATGAACATACCGGAGGCATACATTATGAAAGAAAAAGTAATCTTAGCGTATTCAGGCGGTCTTGACACTACAGCCATCATCCCCTGGTTAAAAGAAAATTTTAATTATGACGTTGTTTGCGTCTGCATCGACTGCGGTCAGGAAGAAGAGCTTGACGGACTTGAAGAAAGAGCAAAATCCTGCGGCGCTGAAAAATTATACATTCTCGACGTTATTGATGAATTCTGTGATGAATATATCGTTCCCTGTGTACAGGCTCATGCCGTATATGAGAACAAATATCTCCTTGGAACTTCCATGGCAAGACCTCTGATCGCCAAGAAGTTAGTAGAGATCGCACGTAAGGAAGGCGCTACTGCTATCTGCCACGGCGCTACCGGAAAGGGTAATGACCAGATCCGTTTCGAACTTGGTATCAAGGCTCTTGCACCTGATCTCAAGATCATCGCTGCATGGAGAAATGAAAAGTGGACCATGGATTCCCGTGAATCTGAGATTGAATACTGCAAGGCACATGGCATCAATCTTCCTTTCTCAGCAGATTCCAGCTACAGCCGTGACCGTAATATCTGGCACATCAGCCATGAGGGTCTTGAGCTTGAGGATCCTGCCAACGAACCCAACTATGATCACCTTCTTGTTCTTGGTGTCACTCCTGAGAAGGCTCCTGATCAGGGTGAGTATGTATCACTCTCCTTTGAAAAGGGTGTTCCTGTTGCCATCAA
>CACXDC010000146.1 GCA_902766365.1 uncultured Lachnospiraceae bacterium
CTGTGCCTGGCCATCTTTCACTTCTGCTCCGGCTTCTGCCGCTCTGGTTTCTGCAAGCACATTGCCCTCGCCGTCCAGCAGATGCTGTCTGACAGAGAATGCCGCAGGATCTCCCTGCAGGGAAAGCTCGATATCTCCCAGTACCTTCCAGGTACCGTCTGCTTCCTTCACCGGTGTCAGATAGATCCCGTCTGTCACAAAGTGATCCCTCTGCCTCTTTTTCAGAAATACATTCCGGTAGATTCCTGCACCGGAATACCATCTGCTGTTAGGTTCTTCATATACAATACGGACATCCACCCGGTTTTCCCCGGGCTTCAGGAATGCAGTGATATCTGCCTCAAAGGCAGAGTATCCATACTTCCATTCCATAACCTTCTGCCCATTCATATAAACGGTACTGTCCATATAGACGCCGTCAAAATCAAGCAGCCATTCCCCGGAAAGAGCTCCGTTTTCCGCCGGCACAGTAAAGCTCTTCCGGTACCAGCCTACACTGCTCCGGTACAGTGCCGTCGTATCATAGATCATATAATCGTGAGGAATGTCTACCTTCCGGTAGTCCCCCTGCACCGGGATTTCCATGGATGCCTCCGCAAAGGGCAGCTCACAGAATTCCCAGCCATCATTCCATAAATGCTTTTCAGCCATTATTTCTCTCCTTAGCAGGATCCGATCACAGATACCAGATAGAAAGGAACTGCATCCTGCTCTGTTGCATCTGTAATCTCAATCTCTACCTTATGTACACCGGGTTCCATATGTCTTGTCACCGTATCAATATACAGGCAGTCCCCCCATGTCTCCTTGAAGTTTCCATCCAATACCATGGCGGTATCTTCTCTGCCATCTACTGTAACTTTTGCGATTGGAGTCGGCTGCTTGACACTCTTACGGTACTGCACGGCAATGCCGGTTCCTTCGATCTCAAAGGTGATCTTATCGCCCACATGGCTTCCTGTCCATCCTCTTCTGAAGATCTCAAGGATATGGTTCTGAGGCTCCGGATCAGCCACAAATCCTGCAAGGACAGGCTCTGAATTGTGATTCTGACATCTGACGGAATGCTCATAGGCATTTTCTGTGATCGGTGCAGGAAGTGTCCCTTCTGCAAAGGCAGCTTCTTCCTCATTATTTCTGTCCTCATATACCTTCTCAAGGAAAGTGGTGATCACTCTGGCTACCAGTGCATGGCCTGCATCATTGGGATGAAGGTCATCCGGTGTGATCTCCCTGTTTTTGATCCTTCCGGACTCGATCTCCGGCCAGATCGTCTCCTTCATGCTGACCATGGGAAGCTCATAAGCCTTCGCTACCTTCAGGTGCATTTCCTCTGCATTCAGTCCGTCATCATACTTGACGTTGTTCATCAGCATAACTGCCGGTCTGCAGGCATCTGACAGAGTGGTTCTCACAAGTCCCTCATAGGTTTCCTCAAAGAACTCTGTATTTTCATCATTCACAGCAAACTCGATCAGTACAAAATCCGGCTGGTGGGAAAGAAGATGCTCCTTTACCCTGGAAACACCAAACTGGGATGTGGTCCCGCCAATTCCCGCATTGACAAAGGTAACCTGTGACTTCGGGAATTTCTTTTTCCACCACTCATATACCAGATAGGCATAACAGGTCTGCGGCGTGGAAGAAAGACTTCCCTGGGTAATGGAACCACCAAGAAAACCTGTGGTAATGGCCTCTCCTCTCTCTGCTTTTTTCATACATTCCTTGATTTTTTTCCAGTTTCCTCTGTTGATCATCCCCTGATCAAACTTAACCTGATATTCCATAACCATTCTGCTCCTTTTCGCCTTTTATCATCATGCGATATCTGCAGGGCCTGCCACAGGCAGTTTCTTCCGAACGCATGGCGATTATTAAGAAAGGGCTTGCTAACAAATTTAACAAGCCCTTTTTAAAACTATTCCACTGTGCTTTTACACTATCTGATACCGATCTCTGTATCAGACTCTGTTACTACACTGTGCTCTTTAATATATGCTACGATCTCATCAAACTTGGTAAATGCAAGACCTACATAGCTGTCTGCACATCCGTAGTAAATAGCGATCTTTCCGCTTTCAGGATCATGAATGGTAGCGCAGGGGAAGCATACGTTCGGAACGAATCCTCTCTCCTCATACCACTCTTCGGGTGTCAGCAGGAATGTCTCACATCTGTACTTCACGATAGAAGGATTCTCAAGATCCAGGATCGCACCACCGATGGAATATACGAATCCGTTGCAGGTTCCGCTTACACCGTGGTAGAACAACAGCCATCCTTCGCTGGTCTCGATAGGAGCTGCACCGCCACCGATCTTAACGGACTCCCACCATTCACTGCCTTTGCCCATAACGTGTCTGTGCTTGCCCCAGTAAACAAGGTCAGGGCTTTCGCTGACAAAGATGTCGCCGAAAGGTGTATGACCACTGTCAGAAGGACGGCTCAGCAGCATATAATTTCCATGTACCTTTCTCGGGAACAGAACTGCATTTCTGTTGTAAGGGATGAAAGGATTCTCAAGTCTGGTAAAGGTCTTGAAATCTGTTGTCTTTGCCATACCGATAGATGCACCATAGAAATCCTGGCACCAGATGATATAATAGGTATCTTCTACCTTTACCAGTCTGGGGTCATATGCGTACTTTGGCATGAAAGGCTTTCCTTCTTCATCTACAAAAGGAATCTTCTCCTTATCGAAATCCCAGTGGATCGCATCCTTGCTTCTTCCCATATAGATATAAGGGATACCGTTTGTCTGCTCGCCACGGAATACACCGATAAACTCATCTCCGTAAGGCATTACAGCACTGTTGAAAATCCTGGCAACGCCTTCTACAGGGTTACGTCCGATGATCGGATTCTCTGTGTATCTCCAGATAGGTGCTCCGGTCAGTCCTTCCGGCTTCTCCTGCCAGGGAACATTCTTTACCGGAGGGGCAATCATTTTAATTTCGCTCATATTATCTCCTTTGCGCCTCATAGGCTTTTCTTTTTATTTGGAAAGGAATTCCAGGTTCTTCTTGATCAGTTCACATCTCTGTGCTACACACTCTACGCTTCTGCCGGGATCTTCAGGTGTATTGAATACATAGTCGATCAGCTTGTCAACGGTTGTTGTTGCTACATGAAGTCTGGTATCGCTGGCTGCATAGTAAATAAATACTTCGCCCTTTTCGTTTGCGATCGCACCGTTGGTAAATACAACGTTGGATACGTCACCGACTCTCTCCCATCCTCTGGGTCCTACTAACAGGCCTGAAGGCTCTGCGATCACCTTGGAAGGATCATTTAGGTCAGTTGCAAATGCATAAAGGACATAACGCAGACCTGCTGCTGTATTTCTTACACCATGCGCAATATGGATCCAGCCCTTTTCTGTCTTGATCGGCACTGCACCGGCACCGTTCTTGGCTTCGGTAATGGTGTGATATTTACGAAGGCTTGTCATCTTCTCTTCGTCGATGACTGCATGTGTGATATCATCGC
>CACXDC010000147.1 GCA_902766365.1 uncultured Lachnospiraceae bacterium
CAGAATGCCAAGGGGGCTATGAACAGACCCTTTACACCATCTTATATGGATCAGATCACCTGCTGGGAGCTGGCAAGAGACAGGATCCTTGCCATAGATAGCACTCTGGAAGCGAAGGTGACCTCCATCCTGATCATGGGTATTATGCTGACAGCAGGAAAGCTTGCCATGCTGCCTGCAGCAGACAGAAGGAAGCATGCACAGTATATTCAGATATGCAGAGACAAATTGAAGCAGGAGCTGCAGGTTTCAGGTGCATATGAACTGCTTTCCGGTGGATACCGGTTGAAAGCGAAGCTGTTTGCAGCAGCGCCGGGGCTATACCTGTATGGTTATCATTTCAGAAAATATAAGGACTGAATTCATGAAAGAAAAAAGACTGGTTATGTATATGCATGCAGGAAGCGGCAACCATGGCTGCGAGGCCATTGTGAACAGCACCTGCCATATGATCAAGGAAAAACCTGTACTTCTCAGCTATTACGGCGGAGAGGATAAAAAATATTCACTGAAGGAGCTGTGTGATATCCGGGGAGAGAAGAGCTTTGCAGATCATAAGCTGGCACATGTCTGTTATTATCTGTACCGGAAGCTGACAGGAGATGAGGAGAGCTTTATCCGTTACCGCTATGGAAAGACCTTCCGGGAGGATATTCCCCTTGCCATATCGATTGGTGGCGACAATTACTGCTATGATAACATGCGGAAGGATCTGCGCCTTGCCAATCAGGCCTTTGTAAGAAAAGGGACAAGAACGGTACTGCTTGGCTGTTCCATAGAACCGGAGCTCATTAAGAGACCGGAAATCGTAGCAGATCTGATGAAGTATCACACGATCATTGCCAGGGAGAGCATTACCTTTGAGGCTCTGCAGCGTATGGTGGCGCAGCAGCAGGCAGGGCTGAAGGGATTGCGGAGCTGTGACCGGGCAAGATATAATGTACCTAAGGTATACTGCTTCCCGGATCCCGCCTTTACCCTTCAAAAGAAGGAGCAGCCCCTGCCATCAGGCTTCCAGGAGGGGAATACAGTCGGAATCAATATCAGTCCCATGATCCAGGATAATGAGGAATCAGCGGGGATTACCATGAAAAACTACCGGGCGCTGATCCGGTATATCGTAGAAAATACCGGCCTTCAGATCGCCCTGATCCCACATGTTGTCTGGGACAGAAATGATGACAGAAAGCCGATCCATGAGCTGTATGAACAGTTTAAGGATACAGGAAGGATACTGGAGCTTCCGGATGGAACCTGTGAGGAGCTGAAAGGCTATATTGCCAGATGCCGGATGTTTATCGGGGCGAGAACCCATGCTACCATTGCAGCATACTCCAGTCTGGTGCCGACACTGGTGGTTGGTTATTCTGTGAAAGCCAGAGGAATAGCCAGAGATCTGTTTGGAACAGAAAAAAATTATGTGCTCCCGGTACAGCTTCTTCGGAAGGAAGAAGATCTGACGGAGGCCTTCAGGTGGCTTGCGGCGAAGGAAGAAGCTATCCGCAGCCAGCTTGCAGCCAAAATGCCTGCATATAAAGAAGCAGCCATGCAGACAGGGAAAGAAGTAGATCATTTATGGGAAGAGTGCAGTCAGCAACAAAGAATATAGTATTTGGACAGATCGGAAATCTGGTGACGCAGCTTCTCGGCTTTGTCCTGCGGAGTGTGTTTATCGCACACCTCGGGGATACCCTTGTTGGTGTCAATTCCCTTTACACCAGTATTCTGTCCGTGCTTTCCATGGCAGAGCTTGGGATCGGCACAGCGCTGAATTACAGTCTGTATAAGCCGGTGGCCAATAAGGACTACGAGAAGATCAAGTCCTATATGCTGCTTTATAAGAAATCCTACCGGATCATAGGTCTGGTCGTAGCGGGAATCGGACTTGCCATTTCACCATTTCTGCCCTATCTGGTGAAGCAGCCGGATGGTGTGACAGTCAGGGATCTGACGCTGTATTATTTCATTTTTTTGTTTAATACAGTCAGCACGTATTTTGTAGCTTATAAATACAGTCTGGTCAATGCCGAGCAGAAGAATTATATCCAGACCAATATCATCACGATCACCAAGATGATCACAGTCAGCCTGCAGATCATAGTGATCCTGGCAACTGGCAACTTTTACGTTTACCTTCTGACGGCGGCAGCAGTGGAGCTGCTGCAGAAAATATATGTGAGCCACTATCTGAACCGCCTGTATCCCTATCTGAAGGATAAAAGGGTGGAGAAGCTGACAAAGGAAGAAACCGGTGAAGTAGTCACAAAGACTAAGGCACTGGTGCTTCATAAGGTAGGAGATGTAGCGAGGCTCCAGACCGACAGCATGATCATTTCCAGCTTTATCAATGTTACTGTCAATGGCTTCGTTGATAACTACAATATGATCATGAATTCAGCAGCGAACGTGGTGAATATTGTCTTTAATTCTGTGCTGTCAAGCTTTGGCAACCTGATCGCCACAGAATCAAAGGACAGACAGTATGAGCTCTTTAAGGTATACCGGTTTGCAGCGAGCTGGATCTATGGCTTTGCAGCTGTTGGATTTGCCATTCTTCTGACACCATTTATCACACTCTGGGTAGG
>CACXDC010000148.1 GCA_902766365.1 uncultured Lachnospiraceae bacterium
GCACCTTCACCTTGGGGAAAGCAAGGCGGAAGGCGTTCCGTCATCCTTCCGAAGGACAACGTTGCTGATCCTGGCAGTGACGCTTCACAATATTCCGGAAGGAATGGCGGTGGGCCTTGCCTTTGCACTGGCGGCGCAGCATCCGGAGGATGCATCTCTGTATGCAGCGGCTTTTGCGCTGGCAGTGGGAATTGGTATCCAGAATTTCCCGGAGGGAGCAGCAATCTCCCTGCCCCTCCGTCAGGAAGGCATGAGCAAGGGAAAGGCATTTCTGTATGGCAGTCTGTCCGGACTGGTGGAACTGATCTTTGGTGTCGGGATCACGATGATCGCAGGGGTCATCACACCATATATGCCGTGGTTCCTGTCATTTGCGGCAGGTGCCATGATCTACGTGGTTGTGGAGGAACTGATCCCGGAGGCCAATCAGGGAGAGCATTCCAATCTGGGAACCGTTGGGGTGATGGTTGGATTTCTCATTATGATGGTATTAGATGTGGCTCTTGGATAAAAATTTAATAAACAGGGGTATTTTCACAGCACAATTCTAAAAATAAAATACCTGAAACTAAATAAGGAATAAAACATTTATAAAATAAAGGATATCATATTGACCTTACAAGGGTCATCTGATATCCTTTATTCAGTTTCAAAGATTCTGAATTTCCAGAGAGATATTGAACGCTGGGAATCATTTCAAAACACAGACAGAATTTACGGAAAGCAGAGAAACAGACGCTTTCTGTCAGACGGAGCCGCTTGCAGGCTCAAAATTCATTTGGTTTAAGAGAATAAGAGGGGTGAACTTTGGTGGATACCTTGAAAAGAGGCATGTCCGGCCGCAGAATGGTTCTCTTCCTGGCTTCAGGGAAAGCCTTCACGGAGCGGGAGGACTGCTTTGTTACAGGAGAAAGCCATACGCTGCAGATACCGGCAGACGAACTGCTTCTGACAGAGACTTTCTCCCTTTTCCTGAAGGAGAAGGAAGAGGGGATCTGGGAGATGAACGGAAAAACAGCCGGAGAAGAAAATCCGTGTATATTGCAGACGGGATCAGGAGAAGAAGTGCTTGCAGTTCTGTATGAGAAGAGAAGGAGCATTGATGGCGCAAAGCGGATTTCCCTGGCAGAGGGACAGCGTGTGCATGCCGGCAGAAATTTTAATAATGAAATCGTATACCACTGCTTTTCCGGAATAGAGCCGGTCCATGTATCCCTGGAGGAGACAGAGGAGGGCCTGGTCGCGGAAGTATGTTCTGAAGCGGAGAATGGTCAGCCTGGATGCACTGGCAGGGTTTACCGGGAAGGGACGCTTCTTGCTGGCAGGGAAACCTTGCAAAGCGGAGAGACGATACGGATCCTTGGACTTTCTATTCTGTATCTGAAGGGTATTCTTGTCTGCTTTTCCGGTTTTGGAGCACTGCGGATTTCGGTGTTTGCAGAAAGAATGTCTGCCCGGGAAGATGGCAGGAGAAAGTCTTTTGCCAACATGGATCAGAAGAGGGAAACCTCCCTGCTTGTAAAAAGCAGGGAGGAGTGGCCGGTAACGGAAGGAGAGCTTAAGCTTGAGCTGCCGGAGAAAGAGATGGTACAAAGCAGACAGCCCCTGCTTCTGACGATCGGGCCTTCCATGACCATGATCCTTCCGATTCTGCTCACGACGGTGCTTGCAGGCCGCCTGCAGGCTGGAAGTGGAAGCAGCACAGGATTTTTCAGGACAGGGCTGCTGATGACAGGTATTTCTTCGATGATGACGGTATTATGGGCTCTTCTTGGATACCTGTACCGGAAGGGGTATGAAAGAAGGGACAGAAAAGGGAAACGGAGAGAGTATCTGGCTTATCTGAAGGACACCGGAGAGTATCTGCAGGAACTGATGGAACAGAACAGAAGAGCCATGCTTCATAATGCGCCGGAGGGAAGAAGCTATCTGGAAGAGGGCAGCATGGCACCTGGCGGAAGCATCTATGCAGAGCAGTATTCCTTCCTGAGACTTGGACTTGCAGACAGGGAGTCTCCTTATCAGGTGAAGCTGGATGAAGAACGGAAGAGGAAGCAGACAGATCTGTACCGGAAAGCCAGGGAGCTGGCAGAGGGATGTCAGAAGCTTTGGGCAGTTCCGGCAGGTTTTGATTTCCGGAAGGAGAGAGTAGTCGGATTTACCGGTGAGAAGGGATATGACACGCTGTGGCAGGCGCTATTGCAGCTTGTGGCCTGTCATGATGAAAAAGAGGTGAGGATCGCCTGCTTTTATCAGAAGGGAAAAAAGCAGGACCGGGAACTGGCAGCAGGCATCCGGTGGCTGCCCCATATCTGGACAGGGGGTGGGAAGCGGCGGTTCCTTGCTGGAGATGAGCAGGAGACAGGGGAAATTCTGCCGGAGATAGGAAGGTTTCTTTCAGAAAAGACCAGACAGACATTTTTCCTTTTGCTGATTCTGGAACCGTCACTGATCTGCGGTGAGGATATCTATGAAAATCTGTGCCGGAAGGAAGAGGAAGAAACAGCAGTCTGGCATCTGGCAGGGAGATATGAAAAACTGCCGGCAAACTGTAGCTGCCTTGTCAGAAACGACTGCAGAAGCCGGGAGATCCTGTGGCTGCAGGAGAAGGGAAGGAAGCTTGAAGATGTCATATTTGATCAGGAGGATCCGGAGAAGATACGGAAATATATGAGAAAGATGTCTCAGATGACCCGTGATAAAGGTATGCAGGACATGATCCCGGATCGGATTTCCTTTCTGGAGCTGTATGGAGCAGAGAAAGCAGAGGATCTCTGCTGTGACCGGCGGTATCAGGAATACCGGGTGCTGGAGAGGCTGAAGGTGCCTGTGGGAGCAGGAACCAAAGGCAGAAAGATTTATCTGGATATCCACGAGAAATATCATGGACCCCATGGACTTGTGGCGGGGACGACAGGTTCTGGCAAGAGTGAACTGCTGCAGACCTTTCTGCTCTCTCTTGCAGTATCTTTCCGGCCGGATGAGCTTTCCTTTTTTATCATTGATTACAAGGGCGGCGGTATGGGAAGGGAGCTGCAGGAGCTGCCACATTGTGTGGGGCTGATCTCCAATCTTTCCGGCGGACAGATCCACAGGGCACTGGTGTCGGTGAAAAGTGAGAACAGAAGAAGACAGAGACTTCTGAAAGAGGCAGGTGTCAGTCATATTTCCGATTATGCGGCGCTGTACAGGGACGGACTTGCCTTAGAAGCGCTGCCACATCTTCTGATCGTTGTAGATGAGTTTGCAGAGCTGAAAAAGGAGGTGCCGGAATTTATGCAGGAGATCATCAGCGTTTCCCAGGTGGGAAGGAGCCTTGGCGTACATCTTCTGCTGGCGACACAGAAGCCTGCCGGGACTGTGGATGACCGTATCTTCAGTAATACGGGATTTCGGCTCTGTCTGAAGGTGGCAGACAGGCAGGACAGCATGGATATGCTGAAAAGACCGGAAGCTGCGTATCTTACAGGGAGCGGCAGATGCTATCTGCAGGCGGGGAACCAGGAGGTTTTCGAACTGTTCCAGACGGGTTATGGCGGAGAGGGCTATGAAGAGGAAGCAAAGAAACCGGTGCAGGCAGCAATGGTCACAGAAACCGGAAAGCGGATCTTTAAAAGAGAAGAGCAGAGGAAAACAAAAATAACCCAGCTTCAGGCAGTGATCCGGTATATCGGAGAAGTTGCAGAGAGAAGAAAGATTACGGGAAGCTGCAGACTGTGGATGCCGGAGCTCCCGGAAAAGGTGGATCTTCTGGACTTACAGAACATGAGGGATCATGGAAACAGGGAGGATGATCAGGAAGAGTGTTTTCTTGGTCTTGTGGATGATCCGCAGAACCAGCGGCAGTTTCCCCTCAGCTATCATCCGGAAACGGATGGCAATCTGCTATTGTGTGGCATGGCAGCTACCGGGAAAAGTACATTTCTGCAGACATTTCTGTATCAGCTTGCCAGCCGGTCTTACGGCGAAAGCTGCTTCCTTCTGGTATCCATGGATAACCTTTCCCTTGGCTGCTTCCAGGATATGCCGGGATGCCTTGGGATTCTGAAGGATACAGAAAATGTGGAGAGCTTCTTTTATCATACGGAAAAGCTGTTCCTGACAAGAAAAAAGGAACTGGCAGGGATGAACTACTGGCAGTACCGGGAGCATTATGACGAAGAGAAACCACTGATCTTTCTGGTGATCGATGATTATGGGAGCTTTCGTGAACTGACAGGCGACCGGTTTCAGGAGCTGATTGAAAGGATAGCAAAAGAGGGGAATGGCTGCGGGATCTATCTGATCCTGACAGCACTGGGAGCCGGAAAAGGAGAAGTGCAGGGAAGACTGCAGGATCAGTGCAGGACAGCACTCTGTCTGGAAATGAGCGATGTTCTGCAATATGCGGAGGTTCTCCGGAAATATCATATTGAAGTATATCCGAAGGAAAACTGCAGGGGAAGGGGCCTTTGCCGGAAAGGGGATGAGGTGCTTGAGGTGCAGCTTGCACTCTGCAGGAAGGATATGGATGATTATGGCAGGATAGCAGAGATAGAGCGGCTCTGCCGGGAGAAAAGCGGGGAGCAGCAGAGAAAAGGGGAAAGAGAAAAGTTTCCTTATATTCCGGCAGAAGCAACATTTGAAGGAATGTACAGGGATGGGCTTATGAAAGGTATGGTATGGGTCGGATACGATCAGAAAACGGCAGAAAAAGTGGCACTTCCTACAGGGAAAAACAGGTTTTTTGCAGTATCGGGAACTGCCGGAAGCGGCAGACGGACGCTGCTTTGTGGCCTGATTTACGGGATCTGGAAAATTGGGGGAAACGCAGCTCTCTTTGAAGGACAGGCCGGAATGAAAGGCAGACTTTCCTTTTTACGGGAAGAAGGAGCAGCACTTTTGGAGATCTCAGGAGCAGCAGAACTGGAGGCATGGCTTGCGGGAGAAGGACAGCAGAGGAAGTATCTTGGTATTGCTGACCCAGAGGGCTTTCAGAGGCTTCTTACAGAGGCAGAACGGAATGGAAAGAATATATGCAGTTCACTGGAAGAGGCCTGTCAGAAGGGATTACAGATTCTGACTGTATTTCAGGTGGGACAGGAAATGAGCCTTTGTGGAAACTGGCTGTATGAGAAACATAAGGCATCGCCCTGCGGGATCTGTCTTGGAGGAAATGCCGGAAATCAGAGGCTACTTTCCTTTCCTGATCTGCCCTACAGCAGGCTGAACCAGAAGGAAAAGCCGGGAACCGGGTATCTGACGGGAGAGAGTCACACTATGATCGTGAAATTGCCACAGAAAATCAGGGAGGAAAAGGATGATTCTGGTAGAAGTACAGGTTCCGGCTTTGAACAGGCGTTATGATTTTGAACTGGATGAGGAAAGCCATGTGGGAGATCTGACAGACATGGTGACAGAGCTGATCAGGGAAAAGGAAGGACTGACAGAGAATAGAGAAGGACAGGGTCTTGAGAGGGAAAGCCTGACAAGGAAAACGGAGAAGTGCTGTTTTTATGTGTTGGAACAGGAAAGGATCCTTGCAGAAGATGAGACACTGAAGCAGCAGGGGGTCGGGAATGGAAACATATTATATCTGATCTGAAAAGAGGATACAGCAAAAGGAGAAGAATATGGGGAATACAGATTTCCTGTTTGATGCGGGAAAATTAAAGAAGATTCAGAGTGAAATCTATGAGCAGTCCACCGTACTTTTTGATCTTCTGCTTCATCTGCAGCAGGAACTGGACGGAATGAGTATCAGGTGGCAGGGGGATGCGGCGCAGGTATTTATGGGAGAAATACAGGCCTGGTGGGAGGAGGCTTATCACCAGGTGGAATGTCTGCAGGAAACGGGAAAACTGTTCTCGGAAGCGGAAGAAAAGGTGCGGCTCTGTGAAGAGCAGGTACAGCAGAAAACGGGAGGATGGTTTGGCTGAGAAAAAAGAACTTTATGTGGTCAGCACACAGCTTCAGACGCTGGCGGAGAAGCTGGCAGGAATGCAGAGGACTGCGGCAGGATGCTGTGAAATACTGGAGAGGAAAGCGGCAGAGATGGAGGACTTTTTTGCGGGCAGGGGAGGTGCCGCTTTACAGAAGCATTTCCGGATGGAGGCAGAGTGCTGCAGAGAAAAAATGAAAGGCCTGGATGACTATGCAGGAAGGCTTCAGAAAATAGCGGCAGAATATGAAACTGCTGAGAAGGAGAACCGGAATGGGGCAGAAGGAACTTAGGATTCATTTTCAGGAAATGGAGGAACTGGCAGAGGAGCTGCAGGAAACAGCAGAGGAAATGAAAAGCCTGATACAGGGAAAAGGAGAGGA